>JANQQY010000299.1 GCA_028284845.1 Spirochaetales bacterium | reverse complement strand
GCCGGACCTAGCACACGCGGAGTGAGGAAGCCTCTCGACTACGACGGTAGTGGGGCCGTAGAACGATGACTTGGAGTTGAATCCGGCCGTTCTGAGCTTACCTCCGCCTCAGTCGGCCATTCGCATGACGACTCGTCCAATCCCACCGTGCTCGCGGGTTCGGGCAAAGGCGTTCTCGTAGTCGGCAAGTTCGTATGAGCGGTCGACAAAGACACGCAGACCGCCTTCATCAACCCACCGGGCGATCTCCGTGAGGAGATCAGTGTCACCTTGGCGAACCAAGAGTCTGAGCGTCTTCTTCGCGGAGAACGGGTTGAGAAGCATTCGGCCGAGGTGCTTGGACGGGTCGGCGGGCATAAAGGCACCGCGCGTAGTAAGCACGGATCGGACATCCGTGAATGAGAGCCGATCAGATAGATCCAAGGCGAGGTCAAATGGTCCGCCGTACTCCCCAATTTGTTGTGTCGTGTAGTCGGCAACGGCGTCCGCGCCAAGGTCACGGAGAAGCTCGCCCTTTCCGGGACCCGCGACGGCAGTGACGTTCGCTCCAAGGCGCTTCGCGATCTGGACCGCATAGACGCCAAGTCCGCCTGATGCTCCATTGATAAGGACGGAGGAACCCCGGGCAATCTCGGCAACCTCCCGGAGACCCACCAGGGTCGTCAGTGCTCCCAGAGGTAGGGCCGCCGCCTCCTTAAGGCTCGTTGAACGGGGCGCTCGAGCTATCAACGTTTCGGGGACGCAGAGGAATTGCTGATGCGTCTTGTGGCCCTTGAAAAGATCGACATACCCGTAGACGAGATCGCCTCGTTCGAATCGGTTCGAGTCGTTCACGACCTCGCCCGAGAACTCGAGACCCGTTCGGGTCGGCAGATACGATCGAGCCAGCTTCAGATAAAGGTCGAGCGCGCCGTCGACGATGTCGGAATCAGTCGGATTCACCGACGCGTAGTGGACCTTCACCAAGACCTCACCCAACCGTGGCTCCGGCACCGGGAGCCCGTTCTCAAGTCGCAATGCGTGATTCTCCACAACCAGCGCCATCATCGGCATCTCCTTCGGGCAAAATAGGTCAGTGACCTAGTATTGTCAAGATGCGTCGAATACGGGATCATGCTTCAGGTTCGGAGGAAGAGGTGGCGATTCGAGAGACCTCAAAAGGGGCGGCGCAAAAGCGGAAGATCACCAAGGCAGCGACCCGGATTCTTCTCTCCGAAGGAATGGACGCATTGACAACTCGGCGTGTCGCGAAGGAGACGGGCATGTCTCTGGGCAATCTCCAACACTACTTTGGCACGCGTGTCTCATTGATCGCGGAAGTACTTGAAGCATTTCTTGTCGAATGCAAGGTGGAGTCTCTGAAGATGATGGAGCGTTTTACCGGTTCGTCTGAGGCGAGACTCCGCGAGTTCATCGGCTGGAACCTGGAGTCATCATTGTCAGAGCGCTGGTACCGGGTACTGAGCGAGATCTGGGGCCTCTCGCGACGGGACGAAGCGATTGCCAAACTGCTCTCTGACTACTACAGCGGGGTGATTCGGATGGTCGCCGAAATCGCTCGACTATTCGTCGGTGAGTCAACAAAAGATCAGGCGGTCCTGAAGCGCATCGCCACTGCCGTCGTTGCGCTCTTTGAAGGCTATGCGATCATGGGCCGTGGAACTCCAATCACCCGTGACGAGTTTGCCGACCTCGTTTACGAGATCGCCTCGACAGCGCTCGAAATGAAAAGCGTGTAGGCAGAATTCGTACAAGATAAAGAGAGTTTTGCTGATGCCCGCACAACGACGCCTTGGATAGGGTGTTCGAGTAGCGGAGGGTGGCAAGAATGGCACTTAAGATGCGTGGTCGAATCACTCTTGGATTCGGCGCTGTAATCGGACTGCTGTTGGTAGTGAGCGTGGTCGCGGTCATTTTCCTGAGGGACGCAACGACGAGCTTCGTGCAATACCGGGACTGGGCTCGTGACTCAAACATCACGAACGCGATGACGGAGCACCTGTTAATGTCGCAACTACAGGTGAAGGAGTTCATCATCCGCGGAACTGAAGCGGAAGTGGATGGGTTCCAGGAGTGGTACGGACAGTTTCGGGGCGACATTGAGATCGCCCAGCGCGAGATCACCAACCCCGAGCGGGCTGCCCTCGTGGACAAGATCGATGCGGGTTCGATCACCTACTCGAGCCACTTTGAAGATGTGATCCGTTATCAGGCCGTCCGGGACGAACACGTCGCAAACGTAAACGCATGGGGTTCACAACTCGAGCAGCACCTCACCGCGATCCTCACCAGTGCCGCCGACGACAACGAGATGATCGCCGCCTATGAGGCGAGCCTTGCCACCCGTAACCTGCTCCTTGCTCGATTGTACGTCGTGAAATTTCTGGATGACAATGCCGCCTCAAGCGCGGAACGAGTCCGGTCAGAGTTCGCTCTGATGGACGAGCACATGGCCATACTCGACCAGAGACTCGAGAACACTGTTCGCCGCGGTCACATGGAGGCGGCTGCGGACATGACAGGCCAATACATCGCCTCGTTCGAACAGATCGTCTCCGCGATCAACGGCAGGAACGAAGCGGTCGCAAATCTGATAGACGTTGCCGGCCCGCAGATGATTGCTGACGCGGAGCGGGTCGTACTCAGCGCCCAAACCGATCAGGATGAGCTTGGTCTCGATCTCCAGGCACGCATTCAGCTTGCGCTCGTCGTCGTTCTGATAACCTCCGGACTCGCGGTGCTTGCGGGTGCTGCGCTTGCGCTCGTGATCACTCGTGGCATTCTGAGGCAACTCGGCGAAGATCCTTCCGTGATTGAAGATGTTGCTCGTAGAGTTTCAATGGGAGATCTGACTATTCAGACAGACAACGATGCAACCGGTGTGTACAAATCGGTTCAAGAGATGGTACGAGCCCTCAGATCGAAGGCGGAGATCATCGATGCCATCGCCAGGAAGGATCTGACGATGGAAGTCGAGAAGGCATCGGATGCAGATGCGCTCGGTGAGTCGTTGATCATCATGCGCGATTCGCTTCACACGCTCTTGACCCAGACTCGCCAAGCGGTCGATCAAGTCGCCTCCGGCGCCGATCAGGTATCGAGTGCCAGTCAAGAACTCTCTCAGGGCGCGACGGAGCAGGCGAGCACTCTGGAAGAGATCAGCGCATCCGTGAATCAAATCAACGGTCAATCACGACGGAACGCGGATACGAGCACGGAAGCGAGTGAAATTGCCCAAGCCGCCGCGGCAAGCGCGAAGGCCGGAAACAACCAGATGATAGAGCTCCGCTCGGCCATGTCGAACATCGCGACGTCGAGTGACGAGATCAAGAAGGTAGTCAAAGTCATTGACGATATTGCGTTCCAGATCAACCTGCTCGCCCTCAACGCAAACGTGGAGGCGGCTCGTGCGGGGAAGTACGGAAAGGGCTTCGCGGTAGTTGCGGAGGAGGTTCGCAATCTCGCCGTCCGCAGCGCGGCTGCCGTGAAAGAGACAACCGCCATGGTGGAGGAGTCGGTCAAAAACATCGAGAACGGAAACGCGTTGACCGACACGACCGCGTCTCAACTCCAAGAGATCGTGGATGGGGCGACTCGCGTCTCCGGATCTCTCGAAGAGATCGCCGCATCGAGCAAAGAGCAGGCGCTGGCGATCGACCAGATTACCGAAGGTCTGACAAACGTCGACCAGGTTACCCAAGGAAATACCGCGAGCGCCGAAGAGAGTGCATCGGCATCTGAAGAGCTGGCGAGTCAGGCAGCGGAACTGCGCTCGCAGATCACCCAGTTCCGCCTCAGGACGGACGAGGAGCGCGCGTTCGATGCACCTGCAGCGAAACTGCGGATCGCACCAATCGAGCAACCACGAGCCGCGACGAACGGGCATCGGGAACAGACCTTCGCTACCGCCGGTGACGTGGAGCCGTCGTCAGTGATCGAACTCGACGACGACGGGTTCGATCGTTTCTAGCGGGGCCATTCGGCCGGACGAAGGGGTTATCCGCTCGATATCGCAGTGGCCGGGCGCGGCAAATATGGCTGAGCCTCGCCCGATGGCTCACGTTCCACCCCCGGAACTTGCCAAACGACTGGAGGGCACATCGATCTCTCTCGACGACTACGTTCGCTACGAGGTGAACACGTTCGAGCAATACTGGCCCGGCGGTATGCAATCGAATTACAAGTACCGCATCCGCCCGGACCACGAGAACGTAACTTCGGGCAGCACCTTCTTGAGCGCGGTGGAATCGATCTGGGGATCAATGCCGGAGATCGCGACGCTCGTCGAGTCATACGGTGATCCGCCGGGTCTCGCCTTTGCTCACGAGCACGATTCCGGCGTGGTGCACCTGAATCTGCTCTATCCGACTGGGTCACTCTTCGTTGGACCCACCGGGACTCAGGTAAGAGAGATCCGCTTCGAGAACGATGAGGACGACTTCCAGGTCGATGGAGTTGGCGTTGGTGCCAGCATCTCTGACGTCACGGCAGCCTTTGGTGCCCCTATCTCAACGGTTGAGGGGCCGATCGAGTTCGACGACCGCATCCTCTACCTGGAACCTGAAGGCCCTGGCTACATCTCGTACCGGACGCAGGGGATAAGATTCTTCTTTGGGTTCCCCGAGTCAGGTCGACCGGTCTCAGCAATGTATCTGGCCACCCCGCAGTAGGATCAGTGAGAGACGGATCATGATCCCTTGACCCCGTCGTCACGCTCGCGGTACCGATGTGGTATGAAAGTCGACAAATTGACGATCGCAGTAACGAACACTGCCGCAATGGTCGCATTCTACAACACGGTGTTTGACGCGAAGATCCGTGCGATCGCGGATTCGCCATTCTACAGCGGGACCTTCGCCGGAACACAGATCATGCTCTGTCCGAATAGCATCGCACAGGTGGAGGCCACAAAAAATCGAATACAGCTGCGCGTGGACGTTGACAACATCGCGACGGTTGTGTCGACGGCGGTTCGGAACGGAGGGGGCGACTACGGCGACCGGCACGAGGACGAGTCGTCAATCGTTCAGGGAATATTCGATCCAGACGGCAATTCGATCGAGCTCATTCAGCAAAAGGCGCCGGTTGGGCCATTCTACACTGCGACAATGCACTACCCCGTTGAACCAAAGATGCTCGAAGAGTTCGTTCGGCTCTGGGAAGAGAGGATCCTTCGGCTCGCACAAACACAGCCGGGTTTTGTGCGGATGCAACTTCTCACTCGGTTCGATGAAGCGCTCGCGATGGGAACGTGGCAGACAAAGAAGCACGCAGAGGCCTTTATGTCGTTGGGTCCGTTCCGAGGTCTCATGGCCTCGCTGAAGGGCATCCTCACCGGCGCGCCAAAACCAATCGTGTGGGACCTCGCCGCGTTCGAGTCGAGATGACGACCTTAGGTCTCAATCGCGCGCTTGAGTACCCTCACGTGGTAGTCGTTGGGATTACTCACGTAGTAGTTGGTGCGGTAGTCACTTGGGCTGGCGCCTGAGAAGCTCTTGAACCGTCGCGAAAAGTGGTACTGACTCGCAAAACCGAGTTTCCACGAGATCTCCTTGATGCTCATCGTCGTATTCAGAAGAAGGCTAGTAGCCGTCTCCATTTTCACGTGCTGCGAATACTTCATGGGGGTGGTTCCCATGGTGCGCTTGAACAGGCGGATAAGATGTGCCTCCGTGATCTCGAGTTCGGTGCAAATCTCTCGGAGGGTCCGTCGCTCGAACACATACTCTTGAAAGAGACCGATGGCACGCTCCACGTGCACATCATACCGTCGGCGACGCTCGGCCGGCTCGGTTCCGGAGATGAGATCGAGAAGGAACGCAGCCAGCCGATGAGAAGCGGCGAGGCGAACGTAACGGTCGGGAAGAGTAAAATCGTTCTTGATACCTTCGAAAAATCCGCGCTCGTTGAGCCCCAGATCGAAGGGGAATCCTCGTTTGAGCGCGTGAGTCTCCAGCCCGGATCGCAAGAGCTCATCCTCCTCTGCGTCAAAGAGGAGTGCATAGTAGGTGAGCGAGGAACCCTCAGGGTGGATCTCGTGAACCTCCCCCGGGTGCGAGAGAAAGAGTTGGCCCGGCCGGATTGTGTAGCGCTCAGACCCGTTGGTGAACGAGCCTTCCCCGCCCAGAAAGTAGTGGAGCTCGAACTGAAACGGATCGTGTGCATGCCGACGGGAGTGCCAGCGAACCATCTGAGTACCTGAAAGCTCATAGACAAAGACGACGTCCAGGACGTTCACAGTACGATGATGGCGGGCCCGGAGGGTGATGTCAATTTCATGACACCGAGATCAATTTTAGGCATGGCGAATTGTGCTATCCGGACGCATCGTGAGAAGAGGAGGACACATGGCAGTCTTTGCAGAGATTCCTGAAGTTGGTTACGAGGGGCTCGACTCCAAGAACCCATTTGCATTTAAGCACTACAACCCGGACGAGATGGTCGGCGGAAAGTCGATGAAAGATCACCTTCGATTCTCGATGGCGTTCTGGCATTCGATGAACAATGTGATGAACGACCCGTTTGGCGTGGGGACCGCCCAGCGACCGTGGGATCACCTTACGGATCCAATGCAGATCGCTGAGATGAAGATGCGTGGCTTGTTCGAGCTGACGACGAAGCTCCAAATCCCATTCTTCTGTTTCCACGATCGCGACATAGCTCCGGAGGGATCCACACTTCGAGAGTCGAACAAGAACCTCGATCAGATCGTTGATCTCGCCGCCTCGTTGCAGGCAGAGCACCCCACCAAGCTGCTCTGGGGCACTGCTAACCTCTTTACCAATCCTCGGTTTATGTTCGGTGCCGCGACCAGCCCGAATGCGGAGGTGTTTGCCTACGCCGCGGCCCAGGTGAAGAAGGCGATTGAGGTTACCCAGAAGCTTGGAGGGGAGAACTACGTCTTCTGGGGCGGACGCGAGGGATACGAGACACTCCTCAATACAGACATGAAGCGTGAGATCGACAATCTGGGACGCTTTATGCACATGGCTGTGGACTACGCAAAGAAGATCGGATTCACCGGTCAGTTCCTCTTTGAGCCAAAGCCGAAGGAGCCGACGAAGCACCAGTACGACTTTGACGCAGGGACCATCCTTGGGTTCCTCCGTGGCTACGATCTCATCGACCATGTGAAGCTCAATATCGAGACCAATCATGCCACCCTCGCGACACACACCATGCAGCATGAACTTCACACGGCTCGGATCAATGGAGTACTTGGCTCAGTGGATGCCAACCAGGGAGACCTGCTCCTAGGATGGGACACCGATCAATTCCCAACCGATCTCTACGAGACGACGCTCGTCATGTACGAGGTGCTGAAGAATGGCGGTCTGCACTCAGGCGGCCTCAACTTTGATGCCAAACCCAGACGTGGATCGTTTACCGCGGCCGATCTGGCGGAGACGCACATCATTGGTATGGACGCATTCGCTCAGGGACTCAAGGCGGCACAGAAGCTTATCGACGACGGAGAGATGGAAGCGATCGTCAACGAACGATACGCCTCATGGGAATCGGGAATTGGGAAGTCGATCGAAGATGGCAAAGAGAGCTTTGAGAGCCTCGAGGCATACGCTATCGACAAGCCGGAGATCAGCAATATCTCAGGACGCCAGGAGCGACTAGAGGCGATCCTGAACCGAGCGATCTTCTCGTAGCACCGCGACCCGCACAGTGAATACGACGTCAGCCGCAGGGCGGCTGGCGTCGCCTCATCCCGTCGATCTTCACAGAAACTCCGTCACCGCACCATACTCGATATGAGTTCCCCACGCCTCTTCGAGCGAGAGCTGCATCAGGAGGTGCATAAGACACCGGATAACTCCGGCATGGGTCACAAGGACCACTATCGGTTCATACCTCCACCGTTCAATGAGTCGGGAGACACGCACCAGAAGATTCGGTAACGATTCTCCGCCCGAACCTGGACTACCGGCGGTGGCTCTCGTCCAATCATCCATCCAGGGTTGGAGCAGGTTGCTGGGAATCTCAGACCACCGTTTCCCTTCCCAATCACCAAAGGAGAGCTCGATCGCATCCGGATCGATCACGGGCTCGGAGACGCCACAGGCGCGAGCGACCGCTCCGGCAAGAACGGTGCATCGAGAGAGAGGACTCGAGACGACACGCACCGGAGCGCCGGCAATCATTGAGCTGACGGAATCGCAGGCCGTGTCGATCTCTGCTGTTGGATCATCGACGAGCCTAAGATCGAGCTGACCGTAACAGACCCCAGGCTCAACGAGCGGTTTCGTGTGTCGGACGGAGATGAGCCGCATGGGATGGTCTCAGACTGTGAAGGCGGCGATGCACAGCGTGAAGCACACCTGTTGGATCGCCCCGAGGGTATCGCCGGTATATCCCCCAATTTGCGTGCGCAGGACCGCAGTACCAATGAGGGCCGCGACAACTACCACAGCGGTCGGGAGCCAGATGTAGATCGTGGGAAGCCCAAGAATGGTGGACCCGGCAGAAAACCCAACCGAAAGCACAATCGTCATGATGACACGCGCGAGCGGCTGACGCCCCACGGCACCCCCAACCTTGCTGGGCTTGTCCACGCGAAGGTAGTCTGCAGCTGCCATAACGATCATGGGACCCACTCGTGAAGCAATATGAGCGAGAATGAGAAACACCCACCGACCCGGCAGATCGAGAGCGAGAAGCAGGCTGAATACGGCAAGTTGCTGGATCACGGTAGTGATCACGCCGTACGCCCCGGATCGACTGTCTTTCATGATCTCAAGCTTCTGTTCAACGCTCCACCCGCCGCCAAGACCGTCGGCCGTGTCGGAGAGACCGTCCTCGTGGAAGGCACCGGTCGCGAGAATACCGACCCCCATGGCGAGCACGGTCGCAAAGGCGTCCGGCAGCACCATGCTTGCCGCAAACCCGACACCGGCGGCGATCGCGCCAACGACCAACCCGACGACCGGGAGCAATCCGGCCGCCCGCGTGAGCGTATCCGGATCGTGCGGGGTCGACCTGGGCATTGGAATGCGCGAGTAGAAGAGGAATGCCGCCGCGAGCAGTCGAATAGATCCAGGTCGACGCTTAGGGCGCTCTGAACTCATGCTTTGTTCGGAGGCTCCGACTCCGCCCCATCGACCCCGGCATCTGCGAAGCTTGCCATCTCAGAGACGAAGCTTGCCGCCGCGCGGACAATCGGGAGGGCGAGAGCGGCCCCTGTGCCCTCTCCAAGGCGGAGGCCAAGGTCGAGAAGCGGGCGCACACCAAGCCTCTCAAGTGCTTTTGTGTGACCGGCCTCTGCGCTCGCATGGCCAAAGATCGCCACCTCTCGGGTCATTGGCTCTATGCGCTCGGCAAGGGCAAAGGCCGCCGTGGCGATAAACCCGTCTACCAATACGATCATGCGATTGCGCGCAGCTTCGGCCATCGCGCCCGACATCGTGACGATCTCAAGCCCACCGTAGGTGGCGGCGATCTCCATGGGGTCATCCGGGACGCCGTGCCGCTCCATCGCGCGGGAGAGCACATTGCGCTTGCGAGCGAGTCCCTCGTCGTCGAGACCCGTGCCACGTCCCACCAGCTCCTCGATCGGCACACCCAACAATGCACTGAGCAGGAGCGATGCGCTTGACGTATTGGCGATACCCATCTCCCCAAGGCCAATGGTATTCGACCCGTCTGATCGGGCGTCCCGCACGAGCTCTGATCCCAAAGCGAGACACGTCTCAACCTCCGCGGCCTTCATGGCCGGAGCTTCAGCAACATTGGCGGTACCCTTCGCAATCTTCCGATGCAGGAGCGGAGCCTGGCCGGTGATTCCTTCAAGGCTCGTGGCAACCCCGGCGTCGACCACCACCACCTCCATCCCCGCAGCTCGCGAGAGGGCATTGATGGCCGCACCGCCCTGAACGATGTTCGCTACCATCTGACCGGTCACCGCCTGCGGGTAGGCGCTCACACCTTCCGCGGCAATGCCGTGATCTCCTGCGATCACAAACATCACCGGTTTGAGAATTTTCGGTTCCAAGGTTTCAAGCACTCTACAGAGACGGGCCGCTATTTCCTCAAGCTGTCCAAGACTCCCGGGCGGTTTTGTCTTTTGATCGATGTGTTGCTGGATGGCTTCTACTGAGAGATCCATGATTCGTCTCCTTTGATATAGGTCGGAATGCCTGCGACCATCAGCACAACGCGACTCGCCGTCGTTGCCACGTGCTGATTGAGGAATCCCTGGACATCGACAAACCGGTTCGCGAGCGCGCTCTCCGGGTGGACGCCGAGTCCAATTTCATTGCTAACGACGATAACATGCTCCATCAGTCGTGCCGGCCCTTCGAGAAACGCTTCCCACTCGGTCGTACTCTGTTTTAGGGTGAAGTCCGAGTCGCCATCGCTGTCCGTGAAGTAGTTGGTGATCCAGAGCGTCAGGCAGTCGACCAGGACGACGGAACCGCCGGAGAGGTCGACGCCGGAGAGCTCCTTCTCACACTCAACGTTTCGCCACTCCGAACCTCGGTCGGCCTTATGGCGCTCGATTCGTTTCGCAAACCCTTCGTCCCAGACACGTGCCGTTGCCAGATAGATGGGGCTCTTCGCAAGGGTGAGCGCAGCGTTCTGCGCAAAACGGG
>JANQQY010000294.1 GCA_028284845.1 Spirochaetales bacterium | reverse complement strand
CGGAGAGCGCGCTGAACGGCATCGTGCCGAACACCGCTCCCCGCGCTCAGTAGACCGCTCGCCTCGCTGAAGCGGCATTCCATGAAGGCTCCCTGGTCGATCAGAAGGAGGATTCCGTCGGTGATCGCCGCACCCCCGGTGTTCGATCCTCCGCTTCGCGGAACCACTGGAACGCCCCACTCACGAGCGATGTGCAGTGTCTTCTGACAATCCGATTCGGTCTCCGGGCGCACAATCGCCCGGGGCTCCAAAGAGAAGATGCTGTAGTCGCGGTTCCATCTCTTCTCGGGTGTGACGATCCGAGTCACGCCCGCTCGCTCCAGCTCCCGTATCAGGGAACTACTCATTCCCAGTCAACTCCTCGAGCTCCGTCGCCGCCTGCTCCCATTTCTCACTCACGTCGATAATCTGCGACTCGCACACCCGGAGGCGAGCCGTCGTCTCGTGCGAACGCTCTGGGTCTGCATAGACCTCAGGCTTGGACAACTCCTCCTGGAGTCCGCGCTCCTCCTCCTCGAGCGAGCTCAGTCGCTCAACGAGCTCCTCCACCCTGCGCTCGAGCTTAGCTTGTATGCTTCGCTGCCGCTTCTGCTCCTCGTGGGAGAGTTGCTTCCGAGGTGTCTGTTGCTCGTCTGTCCCTGGAGCTCTGTCTCCACCCGTGTACCCGCGCTGCGGTCGGTGCTCGACCGATTCTCCGCGATGCTCCAGCCGCCACGCGTAGTAGTGGTAGTCTCCGGTGAAGTCATTCACTGCAGACGGCGAGAGGGGATCCGTGCCGTCCGGCGCCAGTTCGACGACCCTTGTCGCGAGCCCTTCAATGAACTCTCGATCGTGAGAGACAAATACGATCGTTCCACCAAACTGATCGAGAGCGCCGGAGAGTACCTCCTTACTCGCGAGATCGAGGTGGTTCGTAGGCTCATCCAACACCAAGAGATTGTGCGGTTGCAGAAGAAGTTGAAGCATCGAGAGTCGGCTGCGTTCGCCTCCTGAGAGCACCTGCACCGATTTATAGATGTCGTCTCCGCGGAAAAGAAATGCGCCAAGCAGGTCGCGTATTCGTTGCTCGGTCTGGCCGTGCGCATGGTGAAGCGTTGCCTCAAGCACCGTTGGTCCCGTCGTGACGTCCTCGCCTGAGAGTGACTCAGCGAGCCAAGAGTCATCGTCGGCATAGTAGCCCAGCGAGACGCCGGCACCCGCCGTGACCGTCCCTGAATGGTCGGAGTCTTGGTCCGCGAGAATGCGGAGGAGCGTCGACTTCCCGGCGCCGTTTGGACCAACAAGGACGACCCGTTGCCCGCGCTCAACTACGAGGTTGACATCGTCGAGCACTCGATTGGCGCCGTAGCCGCGCCCCAGCCCCTCAACGGTGAGAACCTCCCGACCCGATCGTGGCGCGGCCGGGAAAGTGATCCTCACGTGCTTCAGATGCTCCGGGATCTCGATACGCTCGATCTTCTCCAGCTGTTTCACGCGGCTCTGGACCTGTTTCGCCTTGGAGGCCGTTGCACGAAACCGGCGTATGAAGTCCTCGATCTTCTGGATCTCCTCCTGCTGTCTCGAGTAGTTTGCCTTGATCTGCTCAATCTCGGATTCTCGCTGTTGTTCGTACTCGGAGTACGAGCCGCGGTAGCGTTTTACATCGGCGAGGAAGAGCTCCCAGACGGTATTGATCGTCTCATCCAGAAACCGTCTGTCGTGGCTGACCATAAGGACCCCGCCCTCATAGGTGGAGAGAAATGCTCCCAGCCAGACCCGAGCCTCCACGTCCAAGTAGTTGGTCGGCTCGTCGAGGAGCAGGAAGTCGGGTCGCTCGAGGAGAACTTTGGCAAGTGCGATACGCATCTGCCAGCCGCCGGAGAACTCCGCGGTCTGGCGCTCCAGATCTCGGACGGTGAAGCCAAGGCCGCGGAGGATACGATCGATCTCGGCAGATCGTTCGTAGTATCCGCTCGCCTCGATTCGTTCCTGGATGCCTTGGTACTCGTGGGCGAGCGACTCATGCGCGGGATCGTTCTGGGCGATCTCCTGCATTCGAGCCGCCACCTGATCCTGCTGCTCGATCAACTCGTCGATTTCTCCGTAGGCGAGTTCGACCTCCTCCAGGAGCGTTCGCCCGCGGTGTGATATTCCAGACTGCGGCAGGTAGACAACACGCGCCTCGGCTGAGAGCGCAATGCTGCCGGAGTCCGGCGACAGTTTATTCGCCAGGATCTTCATCAGTGTCGATTTTCCGCTGCCGTTCGCCCCGGCCATTGCACATCTATCGCCGGAACTGAGCTTGATCGAGACGTCCTTG
>JANQQY010000278.1 GCA_028284845.1 Spirochaetales bacterium | reverse complement strand
ACATACCACCGATCACAAACATGAGTTTTTGGATGATCCACCAGAAGGGGAGTACCTCCTCGAACCAGAAGGCAAGCAATCCAATAATCGTCTGCAACGTGGTTCCAATGAGGATTCCTCCAACGATGGTCACGACTCCGAATGGCAGAGCAGACAGATAGCCGGGGAGCGGACCCACAAACAGAGTCGCGAGGAGAAACCCCTCGATCAGAAGCGGAACCGTCTTCACCAGATTTTCGCCCATCGCTCGAGATATCCAGTAGAGGACATAGCTGTATGGGTGCCCAATCGAGTAGGCGATCGTGCCGTCTTTCACTTCCTGGGAGATTGGGCCAAAGACCCGGGTTTGCGACATTTCGATTGCCTCGGTGAAGGTGAGGTACCAGAGAGCCTGGGCGATCGTGAATCCTGCGACAACGTTGGCCTGACCGTAGATGACGCGCCAGAGCGAGAAGAAAACGAAGAGGATGATGACAAAAAAGACGTTGCGCGCGAGGTACGAGGGGAGGTAGACGAGTTGGTCGCGGCTCGCAATCCGGAAGACGGTCGCGTACTTCCTCAAGGGATGGCGGATTGGTCGTATCGCGGTACTCATGAGGCCGACCCCGTCTGCTCGTAGATATGCGTGATGACCTCTTCCATTGGTGTGGACGAGATCGTGATGTCCTGGATTGAGGACTGCTTCATCAGACTCGCGATCACTTTCGCCGTGCTGGCGACTCCCAGGTCGACCTCGATCTTGAGGGAGTAGGCCTTCTTCTTGAGAATGGTCACTCCCTTCATCGAGATCTCAGCCGGCCCGTCCATCTTCACTTCAACGACACGCTTGTTCAGAAGCGAGTACTTCATCTCCTTTACCGAGCCGTCCCACACGATCTGCCCGTGGTTGATGACCATCGCCCGCCTGCAAATCTTCTCAATGTCACCGGCATCGTGTGAGGTCAGGAAGATCGTTACCCCCTCCTCCTCGTTGATCCGTCCAATGAGATCCCGGATTCGTTGCTTCACAACGACGTCGAGTCCAATGCTCGGCTCGTCCAGGAAGAGAATACGAGGGCGGTGAATCATGGACGCAGCCATCTCGCATCGGATGCGCTGTCCAAGCGACATCTTTCGCACCGGCTGATCCATGAGATCGGTGATTTCGAAGACTTCCGAGAGGAATCGAATGCGCTCGCGTGTTTCGTTCGGATTGAGGTCGTAGATCGTGCCGAGCAAGTGAAACGAGTCCGCCGGCGGCAGATGGAACCAAAGCTGGCTCTTTTGTCCGAACACGGTGCCGATGGAGTAGGCGAGATCGCGTCGGCTTTTGTGGGGGTCCATTCCAAGGACGGAGATCGCACCTGCGTCCGGATAGAGGATGCCCGTAATCAGCTTGATTGTGGTCGACTTCCCAGCACCGTTTGGTCCGATGAAGGCGATCACCTCGCCCTCCTCGATTTCGAAGCTAACGTCACGAACAGCGTCAATCGTTCGGTACTCTGGTTTGAAGAGAGAACGTAGGCTCTCGCGGAGACCTGGCTTTTTTGCCCTGACGCGAAAGGTCTTGCTGAGATTCTCTACGACTACCGCTGCGTTCATGCTTCCTCCAAAAAAAAGCCCGTGGGACAGGTCCCACGGGCTTCACGCTCATAGTCCAGACCTTACCCCGGTTCTCCTCCAACGGAGTCGATGACGAGTAGAATCATCGTGTAGGCCGGGGCCTGGTGCATCATTGCCTACTTGTATCCGCGGCCGCTTGCTGTGTCAACAGCACTACCGTGCCTTCGTGATACTCTTGCCCCGCCATGAGCGAGGAACGCTTGCCTTCGGGGGCACGCAATGCACGGATACTCTTCTTCGACTTTGATGCGACACTTGCCCGCGCTCGGTTCACCTGGGCGGAGGTCATTTCTCGCGTCGTCAATGAGCGCTTTGGGACGGATCTTGACCCGGAACGGATCGGTCCCTACCTGAAGACCGGACTCCGTGGCACCTGTTTGAGTACTCGCACGCCGAGCTGATGGGATCGCAGTCGTGGTGGGACTATCTTGGTGGGATCGCCGCCGGCGCTGCGGCGGCCCTTTGCGTGCCGGATCTGGATGCATCGGCGCTTGGCGACGGCACGCGTGCGCAGTTTCTTGATCCCGAGATGTTCGCGCTCTTTGACGATACTCTTCCGGCGCTCCGGAGGGTTATAGAGTGCGAATTCGACTGCTGCATCGCGTCGAACCATATTCCCGAGCTCGAGCAGATTGTCCGCCGGCTTGGACTGACGGAACTCGTTCGCGCGACGTATACCTCTGGGACGATCGGCATCGAGAAGCCGAGCGCTCGATTCTTCTCAGAGATCCTTAAGGCCGAGGGCGTACCTCCGAGCGAAGCTCTCATGATAGGAGACAACTACGTCAGCGATGTCGTGGGTGCGAGGGCAAGCGGGATCCGGGCGGTTCTTGTACGGCGGGAGAATCCTCAGGCTTATCCTTACTACTTCCCCTCGTTCATTTCGCTCGCGGATGCTTTGTGCCATGCGTGACACTGCCCGTCCAATCAGCCCTTCTTGCGTGCCATAAACTGCCGCACTCTTTTCACGCGCCCGTAGCGATTGATCTCGCGATGCGACATTTCTATCGTCTCGAATCCGAGCAGCATCGCTTTAAGCATCGATCTGTCAAAGAAACGCTTGTAATGCCCCTCAAAGACGAACAGTCCTGGCTCGACCTCGGTCCCGTGTCCTGCCCCGTAGTTCTTGTCGTCGTTCGAGTTCACTCGACCCGCGAGGATGCCGGATGGTCGAAGGACGCGACGAATCTCGCCAACGGCTGCGACTGTTGTCTTCCAGTCGAAGTAGTGGAGAGAGAGATCGGCAATGACCGCATCAAAGCTGCCGGCATCAAAGGGAAGCGGGCCCGAGTGGTCCATTGCTCGAGTCACTACCTTGTCGCACCGCCGTTTTGTCAGCTCGACTGCAACCGGCGAGATATCGGTCGCATGGACTCGATACCCCGCCTCCACCAGCGCTTGGCTGAGCGCGCCTCGCCCGCAGCCGAGCTCGAGCAAGCTTACGATGTCCGGGAACGCGCTGAGTACCTCTACTGCCCACTCGTCGCCTGTGCCTGCGAGCTCGTGTCGGCTGTGGATGGAGTCCCAATACTCTCGCCTATCCTCGTCTGCCATTGATCGATCTGGAGCTCCACTGAGGGGCGTCACCGGGGCTGCGCTCCTACCGTACCAGGACGACCTTGCCTATGTTCTTGCGTCCTTCAAGCAGTCGATGTGCTTCCGCAGCCTCCGCGAACGGAACCTCCGCGTGGATCACCGGACGCACCGATCCGCGCGACCATCCCCCAAGCACATATTCGGCGACCGTTCGCAGGCGAGCAACTGCACCCCACAGGTGCCCAAGGTTCAGGCCGCCTACCGCCCGATTGTTGTTGAGTAGAGAAACAAAGTGAGGGCGCGGCATCCGGATGAGCCCCGCCAGGATCCGCGCAAAGCTTCGTTTCCCATTGCGAACCGGCGCGCTGAACCCGTACGCCACGAGCCGTCCGAGCGGAGCCAACGCCTTCATATCGAGCTTGAGGTTCTTTCCTCCAATGGGATCGAGCACGAGGTGGACGCCGCCCTCAGCAATCCGAGAGAGCTCAACGGGCCACTCGGATGCTTGATAGTCGATCAATTCGTCCGCACCGAGTTCGCGGAGCCGATCGTGTTTCCATCCTGAGGCAGTCCCAATGATTCGACCTCCAATTTCCTTCGCGAGTTGGATCGCCGCGATCCCCACGCCGCCCCCAGCGTTGTGAATCAGGACGGTCTCCTTGGGCTGAAGATTCCCCATCAGGCCGACCGCGAGATAGGCGGTGAAGTAGTTCACGGGGACGGCGGCGCCTTCGGCGAACGTCATTCCATCCGGCAGCGCAAAGACCTGAAGCGCCGGTACGACGACCTTGCTCGAGTAGCCGCCGAACCGGACGAGCGCCACGACACGATCTCCCTCGGATACCGAAGGATCGTGTGACTCAAGAACTGTGCCGGCAACCTCGTAGCCCACGACACAAGGGATTGGCGGCGCGTCCGGGTATGCGCCGATCCGTGCCATCACGTCAGCGAAGTTGACGCCTGAGGCGCGAACGTCGATCACTACTTCGCCCTCCTTAGGGACCGGGTCCTGCGATTCGCGCACTTCGAGAACCTCGGGTCCGCCGACTTTGCTGATCCAGATCTGTTCCATTGCCGAAGGCTACTCCGAGCGACACCGAGGGGGCAAACGCGCTATAGTGCGCGGCAACCATGAGGTCACATCCACTGATTGATTCGCTTCGCGGGGCCACCGGCAACGCAAAAGCGGTCATGTACACCGAACCACTGTGGGGTATCCCCTTCAACCTCTACGGTCCCTACGCCTCGGTCTACATGCTCGCGTTGGGAATGACCGACCGATCGATCGGACTCCTCGCGAGCGTGGGTCTGGCGCTTCAGATCGTCACCTCGCTGCTTGGCGGCCCTATCACCGATCGCCTTGGCCGAAAACGTGCGACCTTGATCTTTGACATCCTGAGCTGGAGTGTTCCAACGGCTATCTGGGCATTTGCTCAGAACGCGACCTGGTTCTATCTGGCGGCGCTCTTCAACTCGATGCTCCGTGTCACAATGACCTCGTGGACCTGTCTCTTTATTGAGGATGCGCCG
>JANQQY010000273.1 GCA_028284845.1 Spirochaetales bacterium | reverse complement strand
GACCAGAAACTCCAGTAGTGCGACACGGTTTCGGTCAGGGTTCGAACTTCTGGCGACGCCGTAGTTGAGTTCGGAGAGAGTGATCGCCGAGATAGCGAGGCTGTCCAACTCTTGAGCTTTGAGCCGTGCGATCAGGCGCGATGACCGGTTTCGGATGACGTCAATGCAGACGTTGGTGTCGAGGAGATGGGTCAATCGAGGCCTTCTCGCTCCTGATTCTCTTTTTGCGCTCGACCCGAAGACAGGAAGTCGTCAGTGAACTTCGACAATCCGTGCTCGAACGCGTCCCATTCCGAGCCTTTCGGGATGAGCATGACGATGTCGTCGACCTTCACGATGTGAACGGAGTCACCGGTGAATGCGTACTCCTTGGGGAGTCGAACGGCTTGGCTTCGGCCATTGAGAAACAGCTTTGCAGAATCCATAGACACCCTCCGGTATCTACCCGAATATACATCAACGAAGCGAAAAGGAGGATATCCCGTGAGTTACGTTGGATTCCCGGAAGCATCGGCCTTTCTGCGACATAACATATTCAATGACGAGTTCGGGTGAACCGTGGTTTCCATTGGTTAAGCGGCAGGATTCGCTGCATATCTGTCAAAACACTGGTTCGACAGCAAGCGTCGAACATGAGCCTGACTGTTCCGACCCAGAGTGGTGTGATGGTAGTATGAAAGTAAAGACCTCCGTAACACTCTCGGAGGAGCTTCTCGAAGCCATATCTGAGGAGACCGACGCTACTAATCGTTCGGCCTTCATCGAGACTGCGATATGGGGCTACCTGGAGCTCCGTAGACGTGCTGCTCGAAACAGACGCGAGGTGGATCTGATCAACGCGAATGCCGGGGAGCTCAATGCAGAGGCACGAGACGTGGCGGGCTATCAGGACGAACAGTGAAGCGCGGGGACGTGTTCTTAGTCAGGAAGCCGTTGCAATCCGACCCGAAACAGTAACGCGCGTTCGTCGTGATCAGTCGACAGGTGCTGATTGAATCAAACTACGACACGGTTATCTGCGCACCGGTGTACACGAAGTATCTTGGCTTGCAATCGCAAGTCGCGGTTGGGGATGGTGAGGGCTTGAAGCACGAAAGCGCGATTCACTGCGACGCACTCGTCAGCGACAGAACGCCCTTTTGAGCGGCTCCTTTCTCATCGAAAGGTTCTCCAGAACCGCCGAACCAACAGAGCTGCTATCCCCACCGTTCTGAAGCTGCCGAACCGTTCGCCTCGTCGGTTCTTGCAGTTCACAATCGGATCCGGGCGACCAGCATCAAGAGACAAGCTGAACAATGAGAGTGTTTGGCGGTACCTGAGCTTCTTGACCGTGGAACGACACGTTGCCGCCGCGACTCAGCGTCAGGCATTCAACGCGACCCTCTATCTCTACCGATGGGTACTCGACCAATCGACCGCGTTGCTCCGGTCGTGGGCTTGATTGCGAGGATTCTCTACGGCGCTGGTCTCCGGTTGGCGAGTGCCTATCCCTTCGGACACAGGATGTCGACTTCCGTACCAGAATGATCATCGTGCGATCGGGTAACGGGATGCGATGGCACGTGCATCCAACAGTGGTGCAGCGTGCCGTTCGAGCGGCCGCCCATTCACTCGACATAGGAAAGAGGGTGACGCCTCATGTGCTGAGACATAGCTTCGCGACACATCTCATCAGTGACGGATACGATCTGCGCACGGTTCAGGAGCTCCTTGGTCACGCGAACGTTTCAACTACCATGGCATACACACATGTTGCGCCGGTACGTCGGCTCTCCGTCGTTAGTCCGCTGGATCACGATCCGGCGGCCCCGGTCGAACGGGATGGCTGATCGCGGGCGCTCGACTCTTGGGCAGTGCGATTCTTGCGAGCTCAGAATGGCACTGCTCTTGTCGCATCGAGTCGGTAGGGAAGACGTCTGCTCTTGCGAGTTCCGGGGCCTCGGTCTAGGATCCTCGAATGAAGCGGTGGATGTGGGTGACTCTTCTGATCGTTGGTCTTCTCGCGGTGGCGGGAGGGGCAGTCTACGGCTACTACTGGTACAGCGGTCCTGTACCGCGAGATGTCCCCATCGCAGAGTCGTACGATCTTTCCGGCTTTGAGGCGGAGCTCGAGGAGTTCCTCCGGCTCTACCATGATCCGGAGGTACCATTTGACCCGGTCGATCTCAAGGGTCACTTCTCCATTGACGCGGGCGGAGAGACGGACCTCTACGGCACTGCAGATATCGCCTATGTTCTGTGGATTACCGACCAGTTGGAGGAGCGCACCAGCGCCGCCGGGCGCGCAGAATGGGCATCGGTGATCAATCGGTTCCAAAACCCTGAGACGGGGCTCTTTGACCGCGGAAACGACTCCGGCGAGAGCACAATGCACGCCACAGCGTTCGCGACGGCGGCGTTGGCGCTCCTTGGGCATTCTCCGGCAACGCCCCATTTCTGGGCGGAAGAGCTCTTTGCAGATCGTGAGGCGATCGATGCGTGGCTCGATGGCTTTGGGTGGAATCAGATTTGGTCCGGATCGCATGAAGCGGGAGCGATTGCGGCGATTCTCGATGCTCCCGGAGGAATCGACCTTCCAACCGACTGGGAAGAGGTTGCCATTCAGGCGCTGGAAGATCGCATCGATCCGGCGACCGGGTACTGGAAAAATGGGGTGATGGACGTGGTTCTTCGTCGACCAAACACCATTGATCTTGGCGGAGCCGCGCACTTCTGGTGGCTCTACGATCACATGGATCTCGAGATTCCGTATCCGGCGCTCGCGATCGAAGGGATCCTTCGCACTCAGAAACCTTCGGGCATCTGGGGCACTCGACTGTTCAACGCCCCCATACCTCAAGGCATCGATTTTGATGCCATGAACGGTTACCTGCTGGCGTGGCGGGTGTTGTCGCAGTCTGAGCGAGAAGAGTATCTCCCGCGAATTGAAGAGTCAGTTAATCGCTATGCACGGGCTGTCTACATGCACCTTTCGCCTGCGGGCGCGATGCAAGACCTCTACCACAGTACACACAAGCTCGTTGGGTTGATGAATGCGATCGCTGAGACGAACGAGCTGTCAGATGCACTTGGTATTCCTCGGACGTTTCAGACCGAGCGCGAATGGAGATCAGCGCTCAGAGCGGTCGCATGGCAGTAGGGCGGGAGTCGATGTCACTCGATCTACACCAGAACAAAGAACAGCAATGCTGATATCGCGAACGCCACTAAGGGAGTGCCTACCCAGCCGAATACGATTTGGAAGAGTGTTTTCCGGTTGATCGTCTGGACACCCTTCAAGAGTCCGATTCCAAGGATCGCCCCCACGATGGCCTGGGACGTTGAGACGGGCACTCCTACCTTAGCGAATACGTGCACGACAATCGCCTCCGAAAGGACCGCCACGAACGCTGTAAACGGATCGAGCTGGACGAGTTTCTGCCCCACGGTCATCATAACGTTGCGACTATAGGTGAGCGCGCCAATCGCGATGCTAACTCCTCCAATGAGTGCCGCCTGCGTGACCGTGATCAGCCCGGTTCCAGCATAGATACCCGTTACGTTGGCTACGTTGTTTGCCCCTAGAGCGTACGCACCGTAGCTGCCGGCTATGAGAATGCCGGCGCGAACGAGTCGATCGCGCGCAAAAATGGTGATTCGAAGATGTTCGAGGATGTAGCCAAGAATC
>JANQQY010000260.1 GCA_028284845.1 Spirochaetales bacterium | reverse complement strand
ACGGCCTTCGCCTCGTCTACATTCGCGATTTCCGTGTCGAATGTGTTGGAGCCGCTGTCGACCGGGACATATTCGCCATCGGCTGTCCGATGTGTTCCCGGAATCACCCGCATGCACCCATTCTCCTCGTCCGAGCGGTCGATCGCGAGCCACACCGTAATGATGCCGGTGAATCTGTCGAATCGGCCCTTCCAATACCCGGCGTCAGAGTGCCAGGGAGTCGCCCGTCCGACCTTTGGCTCTTTTGAGATGAAATGGCTCGACCAGAGACCGATGTCCGGACCAATGACCTGCTCGATCATGTCGAGCACCGACTCGTCCATCAGATAGTCGAGGAGGCGAGGATCCGCGAAATGGGGCGTGTCGAGTTGGTCTGCGCGAAGGTTGCCCTTTCCTGCCAGATGCTCCTCGAAGATCGCCGTGAGTGACGCGAATCGATCCGCGGGAAAGAGAGGTTGTTTGACCAGGTGATAGCCCTGCTCGTGATATGAGTTCACCGCTTCTGCTGTGAGTTGTGCCATGTTTCCTCCACATTCAGGATGCACGATCAGCAGGTATCTCGCTTCCTCTAAGACGATGATTTATGTACTATACCGGCGTACAGCCCTTATGAGCGTTGATGAACTGTATCTGAACGACTTTCTTCCGGAAGGTGATGCGTGTCACCTTGCGCGCGCCGAGTATCGTCCGGGACAGATGCTCGCCGCCCACGGGCACGATTTTGCCGAGCTCTTTTTTATCGAGCGAGGGTCCGGCATTCATCGCGCAGCAGGGCTGGGTTCCGCCATGAACGCACGTGAGCGATCACTGGTGCTCAGGACCGGGACGGTCTGCCTTATTCTGCCGGGCGAAGTGCACTCGATCCGCCCGTCGTCTCGGGAGCCGCTTGTGCTCGCCAACGTCGCCTTTGATTGGGACGAGGCATCGTCCATTCTGATGCGGTACGGTGTGAGGCGTCCCATTTCACTCGCCGGGGTCACGATCGGTTCGCAACGCCGTCCGCTCCTGGCGCTCGCCTTTGCCGAACTCGAATCGTCGCGACGCGATCAGTTGAGCCTCGACAGCTTCTTGCTACGCATCCTCGCCGTCGTCACCCAGAGCGAGACCGAGCAGGCCGACGGGCTGCCCACATGGCTTTCCACGGCGTCGCTCTCTCTCATCGCCAACCCTGAACGCCTTGCGGACGGCGTTCCCGGGCTCGCATCTTTGGCCGGTCGATCGCCCGATCACGTGAATCGTGTCTGTCGGGCTGTCTTTCGATGCACTGCCAGTGACTACGTGAACCGCCTCCGCCTCGACCGTGCGGAGAAGTTGCTCCGCACGACCGAACTCGATGTGACTGAGATCGCGTTTGAGTCGGGATACGGCAATCTGAGCTACTTCTTCCGGAAGTTCCGGGATCGGTGGGGAACGACGCCTCGGCGCTACCGTCAGGCTGCGCGTCGTCCGGTTCAAGCGCGGTGATTGTCGAATCCGATGGGTCGTGCGCGTCGATAGTAGAGGAGCTCGCTGAGACCGTGACGCCGTTGGTTGTGTTACGATCTTCAGCGGGCAAGCAGGAGGAAGGATGACAGACAAAGCAGGATTCCAGGGTTTCCCGTCAGAGGGGATCGACTTTCTCAGAGGCCTCGAGCTGAACAACAACAAGGAGTGGTTCCTCGAGCACAAACCGGTCTATCAGGCATCGCTCCTTGCCCCCGCGGTCGAGCTTGTGGTCGCACTGGGTGAGCGTCTTTCGGAGCGGTTTCCGCGCATCACCTACGACACGCGTACCAACGGCTCCGGATCGCTGATGCGAATCTACCGCGACGTTCGCTTCAGCCAAGACAAGAGTCCGTACAAGACGGCGATTGCGATGATGTTCAGTTCGCCCGGCGGCAAGAAGATGGGCCATCCTGGTTTTGGCCTGCAGCTGACGACGACCGAGGTTGGCCTTGTTGCCGGCGTTTTTGGATTTGACAAGGCGGCGCTCGCGAGATACCGAGATCTGATCACGGCCAACGATG
>JANQQY010000245.1 GCA_028284845.1 Spirochaetales bacterium | reverse complement strand
AGTGCTCAGTTCAAGGAGGCAACACAACGCAAGTTCAGTGCCTTTGTGAACGATGTTCGACTCGGCCGCGCACGAGATCTCCTGGGGAATACGGAGCTCCTCGCGCGGGAGATCGCTTCCGCCGTTGGCTACACTGACACGAAGTACTTCATGAAGCTCTTTAAGTCCCGGTATGGGATGACGCCAACGCAGTATCGCGATAGCAGCACCTGAGGGACGTTTTTTCCACCTCGGCTCCGGTTTTTTTCCACCACACAGCTTGACAGACCCGTGAGACCCTCACGCCATGGGAAGCGTTGAACAGCCCGTTTCCATGCCCATGCAGGCGGAGCGGAGGTTCCGCCGCCGGGAGTGGAGCCGGAACAGAACCTACTACTACCTCATCATCCCCGTTGTGATTTACTTCATCCTCATTCGGTACATGCCGCTCTACTTCCTCCAGGTGGCCTTTCGAGAGTTCAGGGTGACGCGACCCATCAGTCAGACCGACTGGGTTGGATTCAGGCACTTCACCGACCTCTTTCGGACACCGATGTTCGGGAACGCCCTCTGGAACACGATTCGTATCAGCTTTGCGAAGCTCCTCTTCGGGTTTCCCGCACCGATCATCCTCGCCCTGCTTCTGAACGAGATACGAAGCTCAGGGTTCAAGCGATTCACGCAGTCCGTTCTCTATCTGCCGCACTTTATCTCGTGGGTTGTCATTGCAGGCATCATGTACAACCTGCTCTCGCCTGACCTGGGGATCATCAACAACGTGATCAGAAGCATGGGCGGTGAGGCCGTCTACTTCATGGGCGAGGATCGATGGTATGTCCCGCTTCTCGTTTCAAGTTCGATCTGGAAGGAGAGCGGTTGGGGGACGATCATCTATCTCGCAACGATCAGCCGAATCGATCCCGATCTCTACGAATCCGCAATGCTCGACGGCGCGAATCGCTTTCAGCGTATGATCCGCATTACACTGCCGTTGATCTCCGACGTTATCGTCGTGCTTCTCATTCTCAGACTCGGGAACGTTCTCACGGTGGGATTTGAACAGATCATGGCAATAGGAAATCCAGGTTCACTTCCGGGGCGGCACGTGCTGGACACCTTTACCTACGCGGTTGGCCTGCGTAACGGCAGGTACGGCATCGCTACGGCGGCCGGGCTCTTCAAGTCGCTTGTGGCAGGACTGATGATCTACACATCAGATCGGTTCGCGAAGTCGCTTGGGCAGAGGGGGCTAATATGACGAATGTCGTAGGGTCACGTCGCGGCGCGTTTGACTACCTGTTGATCGCTTTCTTTGTTCTTGCATGCGTAGTCATGGTCTACCCTTTCTGGCACACGATCGTCACGTCGCTCATAACGTTTACTGAGTACGCTGAGTCTCTCATTCTGCTTTGGCCACGTTCGATCGACCTTTCCGGGTACCAGTTTGTCATTGAACAGGGATCGATCCTACGCCCGTTGCAAGTCACGATCTTCATCGCAATCGTCGGAACGGCATGCAGCTTACTTGCGACCACGATTGCCGGTTACGTGCTCTCGAAGCGATTCCGCTTCAGCGCGCTGATTGTAAACCTCATCCTGATCACGATGTTTGTGCATCCCGGCTTGATCCCAACCTACATCAACTATAGGAATCTGGGACTTCTGAACACGCTTGCGGTCTACATTGTGAACGGCCTGATCATTCCGTTCTACTTCGTAATCATGCGGACCTACTACCTGAGCTTCCCAACTGACATAGAGGACGCGGCCGAGATCGACGGTTGTTCGGTCGTTCAGCGGATTTTTCTCGTAGTGATTCCTCTCTCAAAGGCAATACTCGCCGCGATTGGGCTCTTCTTCGCCGTTCAGTACTGGAACACCTTCAGCCCGTCTCTGTTTTTTATACGCGACCAGGACAAGAAGACCATTCAGGAGTACCTCTTCCGGATCATCTCTCGCGCCGTGGGCGATGACGCCGAAGAGACCGCTGCCGTTGTCTTTCCCGAGTCGGTGAAGGCAGCCAACATCCTGATCGCGACCGTACCGATTGTGCTCGTGTATCCATTCTTGCAGAAACACTTTGTGAAGGGGGTGATGTTAGGTGCTTTGAAGGGTTAGGTGCAATCTCGATGGCAATAGTGACTGTAGAAAAGGAGTTTTATATGCATAAGAAGATCTTGGCGATTCTCATCGCAACGCTCGCAACCGTTGGGGCGTTTGCAGGCGGCGAGGGTGAAGACGCCGCAGCTGACAGCGAGCAATTCGTTGAACTCGACATGATGGTGTGGGGAATCTACCCGATCGATGAAGACGATCGAATCATGGCAATGCTCGAGGAGCAGTTCAACGCGGACATCAATCTTCAGGTTCTGCAGCTAGACACCTATCCCGATCAGGTGAATCTGCGTCTCGCTGCTGGGGACTTTCCGGACTACTTCAGGAGTCTGGATCTCACCTTGTATGATCAGTTGCTTGAGGACGGGATGCTTACCAATATCAGTGAGTACGTCACTGACCTAGGCCTCCAGAACCTACAGAACCATCTGGGGGACTCGCGATTCTCAATCAAGTCGACAGACGAAGGATTCTATTCGCTTCCGGTTGGCATGGAGCCGTTTGGTCACGCCCTCTTTATTCGGAAGGACTGGCTCGATCAGCTTGGCCTGGAAATGCCGACAACACTCGATGAGTACCGAGACGTTCTCGCGGCGTTCGTTGAGAACGACCCGGACGGACGCGGAACGACGGGAATCACAGGTGGTTCTTTCTGGATGTACCTCCTCAGATCGGCATTTACCGGTATCTTCGAGTTTGGAACGTACGAGGGTGAGTGGATGGCAGACTTCATGCATCCGGACTATCGAGACTACCTACGGTACGCGAAAGGCCTCTACGACGACGGACTCCTGGATCAGGAGTACTTGACAATTACGGGCCCGCAGGCGATCGCGAAGTTCACAAGCGGTAGGGCTGGCGTACTTCCAATCTCCGGAAAGCGCTGGGACCAGCTTGAAGATGCACTGGCGGACTTTAGTCCGACAGCAGAACTCGAACTGTTTACCCCGCTACCCGCAGGTCCGGCGGGAGCCCCGTCAGTTGAGAACATTGGTTACTATGGATGGGGCATGATACCGGAGCAGACTCCGGAGGCCGACAAGGTCCGAGTTCTTGAATTGCTCGACTACATGCTCACGCCGGAGGGCATCGAACTGACCTGGCACGGCATCCCCGGCGTCCACTTTGATCTGAACGCTGGTAGCTACCAGTACGATGTAAGCCAACGAGACGTCGAGTTCAAGGACATGCCGATGCACATGCTTGTCCGGACGATCGACTATCAGAAACTGGAGGAATTCCAGCCGCCACGAGTCGTTGACAACTACGCGAGGTCGCGTCGCGATGGACTCCTGAGGCCACGCCAGTGGTTCACCACTGAGAATCTGACGAATCTGTGGACAGGACTCTCGCAGGTGCATGCCGACTGGGAAGCTCGGTTTATCACCGGGGACGCCGACATCGACGCCGATTGGGATCAATTCATGGCTGACCTTGAGCGTGCCGGATACTCAGAGTATCAGGCCGAAGCGGCCGTATTCTACGAAGAGAAGCTCGGCGCGGTAATGAACAACTAGCGCAAGCGAGCGACCCCTTTCAACGGACCGGGTGGGTGCTATACCAACCCGGTCCCTTCCACGTACAGGAGACCTATGGCAACTCCACTTCGACGGGATATCTCGTCCGTTCGCGTTCCGACTCGCAACGCTCGATCGAAACGTCAGTCTGTCCTTTTTGGCGCGGTCTACTACCGCCGCACCGCCCCTCCCGAAGGAGATTGGCGACGCGACTACGAGCAGGCCGCTCGTGACGGCCACAAGGTGTTTCGTCATTGGTTTAGCTGGAATGCGATCGAAGTTGCGCCGGGAACCTACAACTGGGAACCGTACGATCGTCAGTTGGATTTGGCGGCCGAGTTTGGGATTCGCACGATTATTGCCGAGTTCGTTCAGGACGCACCGGAATGGGTCTATCACGACTACCCGGACGCCCGGGTCGTGACACGTACCGGCCACGTACGAACGAGCGAGTATCACAGGTCAAGTAACACGGCGGGCCTTTTGAACGTCTGCCTTGACGATGACAACGTCAGAGAGTTGGCGATCGGCTTTCTGCGTGCGCTTGCCACTCGGTACAAAGGTCATCCAGGGCTCTACGGCTACGATCTTCTCAACGAGTACACCCTTCACCAGACCAGATACCGGAGTTACGGCAACGCGACGAGAATCCGGTTTATTGAGTGGCTACGCGCGAAGTACGGATCCCTGGATGAGCTTCGCGAGCGATGGTTCAGGTACAGCCTGCGCGACTGGGACGACATCGAGCTTCCCACGCAGGAGGAGTCGTACCCGGACTTCTACGACCTTCTACGTTTTCACGCTGACAATCTCGAGTGGTCACTGCAGTGGAGGATCAAGGCGATAAAGGAGATCGATCCAGAGGCCCTTATCACGGTCCACGGTGAGGGCACTGCGTACAATGACATTGCCCCGGTCGGAGCCGACGATTGGAAGGCAGCGAGGAACGTCGACGTCTACGGATACTCGCACTCCTCCATGAGTCGAGCTGCGAGCGTCCTCCTGACAGCGGATGTTGTGCGAGCCGCGGCGCGGGGAAGGGAGTTCTGGCACGCCGAGAGTCCAGGCAACTCGACCTGGCAGTACAGATCCGTGGGTTCGGGTGGGGAGTATCGCAAAGACATCATGGCGGAGCCCGCCAACATCAGATACGAGTGCCTGACAAGCCTGGCCGGCGGTGCCCGAGGGATTCTGAATCCAAGGTGGCGACCACTGCTCGATGGCCCCAACTTCGAGTCGTTTGGCTGGTACAATCGGGACGGGACCCCGACTGATAGGTCCCGAGAGATTGCGTCGCTCGCCGCGTGGGCAGGGGATGTCGCGACTTCCGATCTCTGGGAAGCACGTCCAGTCCGCGGCGAAGTCGGCCTTCTGATTGTGGATGAGGCACAGGCCTTCTCCTACGCGACCTACCCGGATTCCGGAACCAACGGAGGTGCGTTCTCGGTCTACGGACGATCATGGGCAGGTGTACACGATGCGTTTACTGATTCTCACATTCAGGCGGATCCAATCCGCGTCTGGGAGATGGACGAGCACGACCTCATCTACGTTCCCTTCCCGGTGGCGTTGAGTTCCGGGACGATCGACGCGATCGTCGATAGGGCGCGGGCGGGCGCCACCATCGTGCTCGAAGGGTGCCCGGGCTATCTGGACGAGTACGGACATTTGCAGACCGAGCAACCGAGCCGGGGGTTCTCCTCTACGCTTGGGTGGCGAGAGCTCGACTCGCACCTGGGACCGGATCGGTGGAACGATCTGGTAATCCACTCCGATGTGGGGGCGATCGCGGGTGGCCTCTACCGGCAAG
>JANQQY010000243.1 GCA_028284845.1 Spirochaetales bacterium | reverse complement strand
GACACAACCGTGAACTTCCGCGAGTCGCCACCGGTTAGCGAGTCGTTCAGTGCACTTGCAATCCACCGATTGGTCCCGACCGGCACGGTACTTTTTGTTACGACAACTGTCGCACCGCTAGAGTGAGTCGCAATCTCCGCGAGCGCTGACTCCACCTGTTCGAGGCTTGCGTTTCCAGATTCTGACTCAGGAGTCCCAACTGCGACAAATACGACGTCTGCCTCGTGAAGCGCGACTCCAGAGTTATTGGTAAACGAAAGCCTTCCTGACTGTACGTTCCGCCCAAGATAATCTGACAACCCTACCTCAAATATCGTGGGTTCAGCTCGAGAGAGTTGCTCTACGATTTCCGGTCGTACGTCTACCGCTGTGACATAGTTGCCAAAGTCCGCGAGCCCAACCGCCTGAATAAGGCCGACGTATCCGGTACCTATGACCGCTACCCGTTGTGCCATGTGTCCACCATCTGCATAAGCCAGCCCTTGAGATCCGCGCCAAAATCCTCGCGCTCGAGGCCAAAAAGAATCGAGGTCTTCAGAAAATCGAGCTTGTTGCCCATATCGTGACGGGTGCCATTGATGATATGGCCATAGATGGATCGTTCGTCCAGGAGAATCTTGATCGCATCGGTGAGCTGAATTTCTCCGCCTTCACCGGGTGTGGTCATATCGAGTGCCTGAAAGATCTCGGGCGGGAGGACATAGCGACTGGCAATCGCAAGGTTGGAGGGGGCTTGCTGGGGCGTTGGCTTTTCGATGAGGCGCGTTACCTTGATTGTTGAGTCGCTTTCACTAACGGGAGAACCACCTGCGATCCCATAGCGCGATACATGCTCACGATCGACTTCCTCAAGCGCAAGGACGACTTCCTCATGCTTCTCGTAGACATCCATCAACTGGCGAATCACAGGGCGTTCTTCATTGCTCTGAAGGATCGTATCTCCAAGCAAGACGGCGAAGGGCTCGTTGCCTACGTGATCGCGAGCGTGGCGAATCGCATCGCCCAAACCCCTCAATTCCGTCTGCCACACAAAATGGATTCGGACATCGTCGGGCAGCGGGCGAACAGCTGAAAGTTCACCGAACTTGCCCTTGCGCTCAAGTTGTGCCTCGAGCTCGAAATTGCGCGCAAAATGCTCTTCGATTGAGCGTTTCCCCCGTCCGATGATCATCAGAATGTCTCTGATTCCGGCGTCCACAGCCTCGCGCACGACAAACTCGATTGTGGGAGTATCGACGACCGGGAGCATCTCCTTCGGCTGCGACTTGGTTGCTGGGAGAAAACGAGTGCCGTAGCCGGCCGCGGGAATGACTGCTTTTCGGATCATGATACTTCTCGCCTCTTTTCTTGTGATGCGCGTGCGGTCAGTCGGTCTTCGAAGTGTTTACGTGCGGTGGACCCGGGTCAAGAGTTGGACGACAGAAGGAGATTGTGGCGCTCGGTGATCGAGTGTACAGAGTCGTCATCAAGATACGGATGCCCCGCAAACGACAGGAACAATAACTTTCATGCCCCGTTCGCCGAGCACGCGATCAAGGTCGGAGAGCATGGCCTCATCTTCATAGATACCGATAATCGCTCCGCCACTGCCGGTGTACTTCGCGCTGGCTCCGACTGCACGGGAGGCTTCGACCATATCGACATGCTGTGGATTGAGATCCATGATCGACCGACGAAGATCGAAGTTGGCATTAATGATCTCGTTCATCTCCTGAGTGCGGCCGTTCTCCAGGGCGAGACGGAATCGGTCAGTGAGTTCAGCAAAGCGATCCATCGCACGATGAACCTGCTCGTCCGCGTTCTCCCAGCGATACCGCAGATCGTTGTGTACGACCTCCGTGCCTTCGGACAGAGTGGTGTTGAATGCGATGTAGAGGTTCGGAAGCTGTTCCGCATCGAGTTCGGTGTAGACTCCGTAGCCGGTGCTCTCCATGTGGCCTCGGCCAAAATCCATATGCACGAGCCGGTCGTACGCTTGGGCGACCCGGTCCTGAAGTCCAGCTCCAATCCCGAGCTCCTTGGTCTCCACCGACAGGGCAAGATTGGCTAGATCGTGATTGGGGATGGTGACGCCGTAGAAATTACAAAGAGAACGCAGGCAGGCTGTGACGATTGCGCTTGAACCCGCAAGTCCAAGATGAGCCGGAATCGAGCTGTGGTAACGAACGGAGAAGTTTCGACCGTGAAGTGACCAGCCGGCACGTATTCCGTAATCGTGAAGTCGCTTCAGCGCCGCTTTGATAAGGCGAATTCCGCCGTAGTAGCCGTACTGCCGGACATCTGAAGCGAGTTCTGCGAGGCTACTAAAACGGGAGTGATCACGAATCGCAGGAAGGATCTCCAGCGTCGGAGTATCGAAGACAGTTACGTCTGCCTGATAGTTCGAGAAGGTAAACGCGATAGTCTTGCCGAAGTAGCCATCCGACGGGTTACCGATGAGTGCGGCGCGAGGGTAGGAATGGGATTTGATGATCATGGAATGCCTCGGGTCGTTCTGAGAGGAAGCCGGTCCGTGAACTGGGGTGATCAAGCCTCGAAGGTGTATAGATGGCCCACCTGCGGCCTACAGCAGGTGCGAGGAGCTTATGAAACGCTTACCTCAAGACCAGTACGACTGAGCGCGAAATCCACCAAGCGAGCCGCATCCGATACAGACGACCGAGTTGTTAGTACATCGCGCAGGCGGTCGGCGGCGTCTACTGATTCGCTTAGGAACATGGCGTACCCTCCGCCGCCAGCGCCGAGTAGTTTGACGGCAGACCAGTGACGGCTCGTTTCAGAGAGCATAGCTTCAATCTCTTCATTCGATGTGCTCTCGTGTATGAGATTGTTTCCCTTCCAGGATCCACGAACAACACGGCAAAGCGCACCAAAGTCGCGGAGCTCAATCGCCCGACGTGCCTGACGCGCGAATGAAACGAGGACGCGATGCGTGAAGAGATATGCTGGCTCGCGAAGATTCACCCTGTCGACAACTTGCTGCAGAATGTTCCTGGCGAGTCTTGTGACGCCCGTGTAAAAGAGTGTGATCCTGTCCGCGTACTCTGGATTCTCAAAGAGAACAGGGTCGAGCTGATGCACAAGCGGATGCGGATGCGTCCCTGGGCGAGACTCAACGTACTTCACTCCCCCGGCGAGACCTCCAATCTGGTCCTGCCAGCCTCCGCCCGTGGTAAGCATCTGCTCGAGCTCAAGAACTCCGAGGAATAGATCGTCCATTGAATAGGCGATCCCGAAATATCGAAGGAGAGCAGCGAGGATCACACCTCCCAGAATCGACGATGTCCCGAGTCCGGAACCTTTGGGGACTGCAGCGAGAAGAGATAGCTCGAATCCACCGCCGAATCTGGATAACGTTGCTCCGAGATCCGGACTACCAAGCCCGAGGAGAACGCAAGCGGCTCTCGGCAGAGCGAACCCGGATCTGGGGTCCGCGTAGTTGGCGAGGCTCTCTCCATGATCAACGACCTCGCGGACGCCAAGGTCGATTGAGTGGAACACGATCCGGTTCTCCGGAAACGGACGAACGAACACCTGGATGGGTGGTTGGCCATTTAGATTCGCTGCGACATTGGTAACCGCACCACCAAAGAGGTTTGTGTAGGGCGGAGTATCTGACCATCCTCCACCCAAATCAAACCTAACGGGAGAGCGTGCCCAAACGATCTGATCTCGCTTGATCCCTCGGGAGTGGGCCTGCCAACGGCCCGGGTTAACAAAAGTGAGGATCCGCGGAGTATCCTGACGGACCTCTACCCGTGAAGCAGAGCCGAAGGAGGTCGAGCGGTAGCGTCGAAGGAGATCGTCACTCGTGCGAGCGATCTGAGCTTCCAGAGAGTTTGCAGTGAGTCCTTCGCCCAAAGCGGCACGAAGGTCCGCGTGAGAAACCGATTGCCATCCGCGGGACGAGCCGATCGATTGTGCCAGCAGTCCTGCGCGATACATTGTGCGTGATAGATCACGCTTCACCGGATCTGTACGTTCGTTCAGCCAGTTCAGTGAGACGCGATGCTGCGCGAGGTAGGTCGTGCGCCATCGGTCAAGGTCTGCGGGGAGGTCAAAGTAGCCCAGGGCAAATTCGATGTCATCGGACTCCGCGAAGAGGGGTAATGCGAGGATGTCGATCTCCTCGGAGTTCGGAATCGTTCCCTTCGGAAGTCCACGGTTCTCCAACCATTCGGCGAGCGGAACACCGCAGAATCGCACATGCTCGGCGGGACACTCACGAAACGAATCATCGGCATGATAGACAGCAACGTATTGTCGTCCTTCGATCCTACGAACGTCGATACAAAATCCATCGGCGAGATCAAAGGGTACAGGTTCGCTGGCACCTTCCAAAATAGAAGTTCTGGACGACAGGGGTTGGTCAATCTCGTCCGAATCAAACAATGAGTAGAAGGGCCGAATCGAACTCTTCCGGAGGGACGAGGCCGCGGCCGGAAACTCGCGAATCGAGCCAAAGTGGAGGAATGTGCACTCCCGCGTAAGCTGTCCGCCGAGAGCGTATGGATGCAGTTTCTGATAGAAGAATCGCTGTTCGTCCAGCGTGAGATTCGTTTGACCCTCAAGTCGCGTGAGGTATTCGGACTCATCGACGCCCGAGAGAGAGGCCGTCAGCTGCTCAAGGTAGAGACCAAAACTCGCATGTCCGGACTCGATCCGCTCAAGAAGCGAGCTCGCCAGGTGAGCGCTCGACGATAGCTCAAAGAACGCACTCTGATACTCGGCGGTCATCGCAACGATTCCAATATCAAGTGCGCAGTGTTCGGTACCTTCGAGCCGCGCTCGTTCGGTGAGTACATCGACCGGCTGCTTCTGAAGGTAGTCGGTGAGGTTCCTACGATCACTGTCAAAGGCAAAGACGCCATGCCGCGAGCCTTGGTCGAACGAGGCGGATGTCGCAAACCCGGTAATGGGAGCTGTCAGTGGCGCCATTGCCTCGGTGTCAAAGTCGATGATCACATCCCCAGACCCAACGACGACAAGGCCCGGCCGCCAGGGGAACTTGAGATAGAGCGAAAGCTGAAGATCGAGAACAACAGGAGGGAGGACTGAACTGGAGGGAATCGGAAGTGGAGCAAAGAGCTTCCCCTCGGGCGCGTAGACCGGGAGACGGCGGGATTCACCTGCGGCATGAAGAATCAGGACGGACGGCGCATCGATCGAATGGAGATCCGTGAGCGGGTCTATACCAAGATCGTCGTAGAGTCGATGAAGTGCCCAAAGCGTCCCGCCTCCGGATCCCACACGGCCCGGGGGATCGGCATAGACGTGGAACTCGATCTCTCGAGGGTAGAGGCCGTGCCGGATCCTTCGATCCAGTAAGGCACGAAACGCAGTCGCCTGCGTTTCGCTACTCGCCGATACAACGCAGTGATCAAACAGCGTCATGATTGGCGAGGAACCACTCGTACGTAGTGCGGATCCCGACTTCTAAAGATACGCGATGTGACCACCCGAGTTGATGGATCACACTGCTGTCCATGAGCTTGCGTGGCGTGCCGTTGGGTTTGCTTGAGTCCCATGTGAACTCGCCCGTATAGCCTTCGATTCTCCCGATGAGCTTGGCGAGGTCTCGGATTGAGATCTCAGACGCAGTTCCAACGTTGACGAAGAGATCCGGAACACGGGCACTGAGGGAGCCGGCTTCAATCTCTTCCACGATAAAAAGTATAGCAGCGGCGAGGTCGTCCACATGCAGGAACTCACGAAGCGGCGTTCCGTCGCCCCAGAGCTCGACAGGACCGCCGTTTATCGTAGCCTCGTGGATCTTCCGAATGAGTCCTGCGAGTACGTGTGAGGTCACGAGATCGAAGTTGTCGCCTGGACCATACAAGTTAGTGGGCATAGCAGATACGAAGTTGTCTCCGTACTGTTCGTGATAGTAGCGGCAGAGCTTCAGCGCGGCAATTTTGGCTATGGCGTATGGTTCGTTCGTGGGCTCAAGGGGTCCGGTGAGGAGGTGCTCTTCCTTGATTGGCTGGGGCGCATGCTTTGGATAGATACATGAGCTGCCGAGGTTGACGAGTTTCTGAACGGCACACTCGTGGGCTGCATGGATGACGTTCGTTGCGATCGCAAGGTTCTCAAAGATGAAGTCAGCCTTGTAGGTATCGTTGGCAAGAATCCCACCAACCTTCGCGGCAGCGAGAATCACGATCTCCGGCCGCTCGTCCTCAAAGAAAGCACGCACCGATGCTTGGTCTGAGAGGTCGAGCTCGCTTCGTGGTTTCGTAATGAGGTTTGTATACCCGGCGGATCGAAACTGTCGCACCACCGCCGACCCCACGAGGCCGCGGTGCCCCGCGACGTACACGCGCTCGCTACGACTCATGATAGCGCTTGACCTCGTAACCACCATCCCGAAGGTAGGCTTCGCGACCCTGGTCCTTCAAATCTGAACGAACCATCATTCCTACCAGATCATGAAACTTCACCTTGGGCGCCCAGCCGAGCACGTTTTTGGCCTTGGTCGGGTCGCCAAGAAGCATCTCAACTTCGGCCGGCCGAAAATACCTAGGGTCGATCTTCACCCGCTCTGCTCCCGAATCCAAGTCATACCCGACCTCCTCCGTTCCCTTACCGTTCCACGAAATCCGAACACCTACCTCGGCAAATGCAGCCTCCGCAAACTCCCGGACCGAGTGCATTTCGCCGGTGGCCACAACGAAGTCGTCAGGTGACTCATGCTGCAAGATTCGCCACATCGCATCAACGTAGTCCCCGGCGAAGCCCCAGTCGCGTTTGGCGTCCAGGTTTCCAAGATAGATGACGTCCTGGAGGCCGAGCTTGATCCGGGCGACGGCGCGAGAAATCTTGCGTGTGACAAAGGTTTCGCCGCGGATGGGGCTCTCGTGGTTGAAGAGGACGCCGTTGCTGGCAAATATGCCGTAACTCTCACGATAGTTCACCGTGATCCAGTAGGCGTAGAGCTTGGCGGCCGCGTATGGACTCCGAGGATAGAAGGGGGTGGTCTCCTTCTGCGGCGTCTCCTGGACCTTTCCGTAGAGTTCGCTTGTAGAGGCTTGGTAAAAGCGCACTCTTGCTTCCATCCCAAGGATTCGGATGGCTTCGAGGAGGCGAAGTGTGCCCATTGCATCCGAGTTCGCGGTGTACTCCGGGGTCTCGAACGAGACCTTCACGTGACTCTGTGCGCCAAGATTGTAGATCTCGTCTGGTTGGGTCTCCTGGATTATGCGGATGAGATTACTGCTGTCCGTCAGGTCACCGTAGTGCATGAAGAAGCGAACGTTTTCTTCGTGGGGGTCGTGGTAGAGGTGGTCCACCCGGTCGGTATTCAGGAGAGAAGAGCGGCGTTTGATGCCGTGGACCAGGTAGCCCTTGTCCAGGAGGTATTGGGCAAGATAGGCACCATCCTGGCCGGTGATTCCTGTGATGAGGGCGGTCTTCACTGTTGACTCCTTGTCAGCGGTAACCGATTGTTACGTGCGTCCACTAGAGACGCTGAAGAAGAGAGCACGGACGTAGCTTCAGCGGTAGACAAGATAGGCACCATCATCCACTGAGTCACTCGCTCGCGCCTGCAACCACACTACGGTTCGTCCGATATCGGATTCTTGTCACACGTAGCTCGCGAGGCCTGCACTTACCAGCTCCGCGTTGAGTGATGGGGTTCGCGGCTCGAGAAGGATCCATGCGAGCCATCGACGCCACTTGCCCTGCTTGTCCGATATCAGAGTCATCTTGCCATCGTGCTCCGCGATTCGCGAACGTAAGTACTCGCAAGCCCGACGTCCATGCTCACGTTCAGCCGCTGTGCCTCGATTGATCTCCGGCGCCGCAATCCATGCGAGGCGAAACCGCTCTTCAACAGCGATCCCGAACCCTACGTGGACGACCGCGTCTATCGTGTCCCCGTCCAGCACCCGCAAAAGATGCGCGGGATAACTCCAGCGACGAACTCGCGGGGCGCAACAGTTGGCAGAAAGGGATCGCACCTTAGTGCCGTTTGAATCATGAGAAAGACACGCGAACACGCTCTCGTCGACCGAGAATCGTGTCCCATTCGCCGGGCAAGTAAGCAGAGCGGTGTGGAATACGTGAAAGCCCAGATCCAATCTGGTCGAATACGAGCCGAGTGGGTCAATCGCCTGGATGACCCCTGAATTGCAATACTGGTGATCCACAACGGAATGGTAGCAAGGAGCGGTCGATGATGGTACTGTGTGACTCAGCTTTCCAGGTTAGGACTGGACGTGAGACAGCAGGAATTGGTGATCCGTCTCTATCGAGTGACGCGTGTTACCCGCGTCCACTCGTGGCGGCGAAGAACATACGTGTTAACCAGCCCACGAAGGTAGCCGTAGCCGTAGACGAAGTGAGCAATGGCGAACGCGACCATCACGAATGGCAAGAGACGCGGCTGACGTGACTTTAGGATCTTGCGTATGC
>JANQQY010000233.1 GCA_028284845.1 Spirochaetales bacterium | reverse complement strand
TCGTTCGGGAAGACCGGCTTCAGCAGATAGTCGGTCATTCCAAGACGAAGCGCCTCGCGAGCATACTCAAATTCGTCGTGGCCTGAGATGACTACGGCGCGCCCATCCCACCCGGCGCTTCGCATTGCAGACACGAGTTCGAGGCCGCTCTTTCCAGGCATCCGGATATCGGTAAGGAGAATATGAGGATGCGAATCTCGTAGCGCAGTGAGTGCCTCGGCGGCGTTGCCGCACGCGGCTACCACGTCGAATGGTCCGTCGCTGGACGAGACGTACTCGGAGTAACGATCTCGCGCGGAAGGCTCATCATCGACAATCATCACCCGAATCATCGGCTTCCCTGAAACCCTACCCTTTCGAACCGGTCAGAGCAATTCCTTCAATAAAGAGCCTCTGAAGTGCCAGGTACGCGACCACGAGCGGAGAGACGGCAACGATCGTCGCGGCCATAACGAGATTCCATCGAATATCCAGATCACCCTGAAGAATGGAGAGCCCTAGGGTGATGGTCCGTTTTGTGTCGGTGCGAATAAAAACCAAGGGATAGAGGAAATCGTTCCACGCAGCGAGAAGACTAACGATAAAGAGAGATACAAGAGCCGGCTTCGCGAGTGGAAGGATCACCGAAACGAACCTCCGCGTGTAGGACATCCCGTCAATGATAGCGGCTTCCTCGAGCTCGATCGGAATGCCCATAAAGAACTGACGGAGGAGGAAGGTTCCGAGCGGCACAAACACCCGAGTCAGGACCAGGCCGGCCAGGGTGTCCAGGAGCCCCAGTTCACGGATCAGGAGGAAATTGGGAATGAGAATCACCTGCTGCGGCACCATCATCGTGGCAAGGTAGAGGACAAAGAGAGCGTCTCGCCCCGGGAACCGCAGTCGTGCGAACGCATAGGCAGACATGGCGGAGGTCAGCAGCGTGAACGCGCACGCGAACAACGAAACGATGACGCTGTTCATCACATATCGATCAAACGGCGCGATCCTGAAGATTTCCACATAGTTGTCCCATTGTGGGACCTCAGGGAAGAAGGCCAACCCTCGCGAGAAGACCTCACCATAGGTTTTGAGTGAAGTGCCGACGGCCCATAGAAGCGGTCCCAGTACGCTCACGGCGACGAGGCCAAGAGCAAGGTAGGCGATGCCGACGGCAAGGCGACCAGTGTCGCGCGTTTCAATTCGCTTCATCTAGTAGTGGACCCAACGATTCGCGAGGCGTTTTTGAATCAGCGTGAATACCAGGATGATGACGAAGAGTACAAACGCCATCGCCGAGGCATATCCCATCCTGAAGTTTTCGAACCCGCTCTGATAGATGTACATGACAAGCGTCGTGGTGGCGTTGGCAGGACCGCCCCCCGTCAGGACCGTTGTCAAGGCGAAGACCTGAAACGAGAAGATCATAGCCACGGTCAGCACAAAGAAGGTCGTGGGAGAGACCAGCGGAAATGTGATGCGGGTAAACTGTTGCCAGTTCGACGCACCATCAATGCTGGCAGCTTCGTAGTATGTCCTGGGAATCGCCTGAAGCCCGGCCAGGAAGATCACCATGTAGTACCCAATCTCCTTCCAGATGCCGATCATGATGACCGTCGGCATGGCCCAGTTGGTGGAAGTGATCCAGGGCACTCCGGGTAGTCCGAGCGCTGCGAGTACTCCGTTGAGCAGACCGGACGACTCCACGAGCGGCCGCCAGATCACGGCGGTTGCAACGATCGACATGACAACCGGCAGAAACAACACGACCCGAAAGAAGTCACGGCCGATCATCTTTCGATTCAGAAGTACGGCGAGAGCGAGTGAGATCGCTGCGTTGATCGGGACACGGACGAACGAGTAGTAGGCGGTATTGCGCAAGGTCAACCAGAATCTTCCGTCCCGCAGGAGGTCGGCGAAGTTCTGAAGACCGACGAATTGCGGAACGTCCAACAGCCTCCATCGAGTGAGCGCGATCGCGAGCGATGCGATCGCCGGCAGGATGAGAAAGAGAAGAAACCCAATCAGGTTGGGCGCGAGGAATGCCAGAGCGGCGACAAACTCGGCTCGAGCACGACGGGTCACTGTGGAGTCCTCCAAAAAGGGCGCACCGTGCGCCGACTGAACGGTCGCACGGTGCTGCGTAGGTATCGCAGGAGTGGCTACCGAGCCCGGTCCAGAGCAGCCTGCGCATCGTCTGCAATGCGATTCATCGCATCTTCAGCCGAGATCGCGCCTGAGACTATTCCCTGGAGCTCCGGAGCGACGAGGTTGTCCACCTCGAGCCAACCACCGGTCAGAGGGAGCAGGCGCCCGTACTCCGCCGCGATAATCTTGCTGTTTCCCTCAACGTTCCGCGGATAGAGCGTCGGGTCCGCATAGAGATCCCAATACCTCTGATCATCGATAGCCGGCGACATGCGCTTCGCGATCATGTAGAGCTCTTCCCCCTGCCCCTCTGGGCCGCGGAGGAACTTGAGGAAGTCCCACGCGGCCTCGACATTCTGAGAGGCGGATCCAATGCCCACGATGTTCGACTTGTACACGGTCGTCCTGTTCCCAGCAGGTCCGGTGGGCATGTTAATCACTTCGAATCGCGCCCCTTCAACAGCCTGCGTGCTCAGAATCTCGGAGACCGCGCCCATGCGCATTCCGATCTGACCATTCACGAACCAGCGGGTCAACGTGTCCGTCTGCGCGGTGATCGAGTCTTCCGGAATCAGCCCCTCTGCGTACATCTCGGCGAGCCGGTCGAGCGCTCGGACCGCTTCCGGTTCATTGAGCGTGAACCGTTCGCGGCTCTCATCGAACAGGTCTCCACCCTCTGCCCACACGAAGGGGAGGATTGAGGAAACGCCTCCCAGCCCGATCGCGAAGCCGTATCGATCCCCGTCCGTCAACTGGCGTGCAATCTCCACAAAATCGTCAACGGTCCAATCGAAGTCCGGAACGGGTATCCCGGCGTCCTCAAACACGTCGAGGTTGATAAACATATAGAGGACCGAAGTCGCCCACGGAAGTCCGTAGAGCTCGCCGTCAGAGGTGTTCTCGGTAATGCCTTGTGGGTAGTAGACCGAGGTGTCCACATTGTCACGGTCGACGAGATCGTCGATGGTCCGCAGAGCATTGAGTGCCAGGAAGTCCTGGAAGAAGTAGGAGTCGATCCTCATGACGTCCGGACTCGATCCGCCGGCCATCTGGGTCAAGAGCATCGTGTGGTAATCGCTGTACCCGGAGACGATCGGTGCGACCCGGACATCGTCCTGCATTGCGTGATAGGCGTCGATGATGTCTCGCTCAACACCAATGGCAACAGGATTTCCCCAGAACGAGTAGTCGATTGTAATGGGGCCTTCAGATTGCTCCTGCTCGGCGTCGCCTCCTGCCATAACAAGGGCAAGGGCACACGTGAACAGAGCGAGTGCACATACGGTACGTTTCATACGTTTCTCCTTTTTGTAGGAGAATTATCGCCCGAGGTCATTCCACGCCGTAGGTTGATTCTTCTGTTTCTATTGTACGTTCTTCTGCAAGCGGAGCGCAGGTGTTCCGACACACTCGCTTCGCGTACACTCAGCGCATGAGTCGTTCCAAGGTCCAACGGTCGGCACTGTCGCTTGATCAGCGAAAACAGCGAGTGACAATGTCATTCATTGCGATCATGACAGTCGCGCTTCTGGTGCTGGCACCGATTTTCTTTTTTGTGATCGAGAATCCCCAGGCTGGAGTTGGGGCGATCGTCGCCATCGTTATCCACGTAGTCTGCGTAGTGCTGATTCGCAACGGACGCCGCGAACTGGGCGCGGCGACATTCTTCACGATTGACCTCCTGATTATCATCGGTGTGGGACTCCTAACGGCGATGTCGAACGACCCCTATGCGCCGGTCGCGATATCGGTCATCGGGCTCATGCTGGTATTCCTTCTTCCGATCGGGCTCTTGGTATCTCACGGCTATCTGCTGGCAATGGTTGGGCTCACGACCGTCGGCTTCGTCGTGACGATCTTCGCCTCTCAGGAGACATATCTCATTCAGCGAATTCCCGTGTTCGTGGTCGTCAAGCTCCTCTTCGCCGCGATTGCTTTTACCCTCACGCGTGTTCAGGCTCGAACCTTTGCCGATCTGGATGATCAGACTGAAGCGCAGACTCGGACGCTTGCAAACCTCGAGTCGGTGGTCGACCGCTTGTGCGGATTGAGCGATCGCTCTTCAAGCGACCAGCGCGAGATCGATAGGCACGTTGGTTCGATTCGTTCGGTCTTCAGTGCCTACCGGGAAGGAGTGTCGACCCTGAATGGGAGCTCCCGCACCCTTTCGGAGGAGTCGCACCATGCCTCATCGGGTCTCAAAGAGCTCGATCAGGCCGTGGCGGACATTCGAAAGCAGGCAAGCCTCCAGCAAGAGGTGGTCTCGCAGACTGCGCAGGAGCAATCGGTTCTCTACGAGAGCATGGGCAAGCTGAGCGGCGAAGTAGGTGACGTTCAGCGAGCGCTTCAGGGTCTGGACGAAGACGTTGCATCCGGTCGAGTCACCGTCCAACAGGCCGGCGAACGGATGGAGAATCTGCGGCAGCAGCGTGGAGAGCTCTCAACGTCGATCAAGCTGATTTCAAAGATTGCTGCGCAGACGAATCTGCTCGCAATGAACGCGGCGATCGAGGCGGCACACGCGGGCGATGCTGGACGCGGCTTCGCGGTCGTCGCGTCAGAGGTTCGGAATCTGGCCGACGAGTCGTCGCGACAGTCGTCGTCGATCGCTCGAACCGTTGCGGAGTTCGCCGGCGCGATCGATGAGAGCGCTTCACTCGTGAGTGATGCGGGAGCGGTATTCGAGTCGGTACAGGGCGCTGTCAATCAGAGCACCCCAACCATCGAATCACTCGAACGCGCTCTGAGCGGCTACCGCGATGGGCTGGAGGAGATGCAACGAGCCAACTCTCGCGTCACGGAAAGCAACGAACAGCTCTCGCAGTCGGCGAGCGCGGGGTCGGACCGTATTGAGGCGTTCCAGACCCTGTTCGAAAGGTACGACGATGTGACTCGCGAGATGCTTTCGGTGGTGGGCGATCTTGAGAAGCAAAACTCGGCCGCCGACTCAACAGTCGCAGAAGTGGACGCGATCAGAGAGCGCCTCGATTCGCTCAACGGAATGATCGGAGCCTTGCTCGAAACCGCGCGGTCCGGCTGCATCGATCCGGACGAAGAAGATGGCGAGAGCGAAGCGACGAAGTCGTGACGTGAGAGATCACAGAGCGCGAGGTCCTCAAGGTCCTCGTTGGCTGTGCTCGTTCTCGAGGGGAACACTTTGAGTTCTCAGCCCCTATGGTTTGCCCTTCCGTAGACTTCAGCATATACTGTCCAAGTGACCAATACGGACACTTGGACATCATCGAAAGATGAGGGCGCACGTCACGGTGGAGACCGGCAAGCAGAAAGCCGGAAGGCTCGGATTCTGGACGCCGCCAGAGCGCTGTTTCTGAAGACCGGCTTTGACAAGGGCGGGCTCCGAGAGATTGCGGCTGCCGCTGGCCTTACAAAGTCGGCAATTTACCTCGATTTTGCGTCGAAGGATCTCCTTCTTGACGAGCTCATCCGCCACGACTCGCTCCGCTTCGCAGAAGAGCTCTTTGCAGCAGTTGAAGAAGACACTGCTCCAGCAAGTTTTGGATCGATGTTCTCACACACGATCAACCTCTTGTCACATGCGCCATTCGTAAAGGCGCTTCTCGTGGGCGACACCACCCTCTTGGGTTCCTACGTCGCGCGCAATAGGGCGCGCTTCGTGAGCGGACGCTCGGCATTGAATCGCGCGCTTCTCGAGGCGATGCAACGAAGGGGACGCCTCTACGAGGGCATCTCACTGCAGGCTGCGGAAGCGATGCTCATGATGCTGACAATTGGCTACGTGGAGGCACCGGCAGAGGTGCACGACGACGGAGAGGACATGTTGCAGGAAATGGGACGAATGCTCGACCGGTGGTTGCTCAACGACGCGGGGGGCGCGGCGCCCTTTGCGACGGGCGAGCTCACGGCATTGCTCCACGAAGTTATGGGCCGCCTCGCGGGAGAAGGAGGGAACATCGATGCTTGAGGCGAATAGGTATCAGATCGACGGCAAGAGGGTGAACGTCTATTCAGCCGGAGAGGGGTATCCTGTCATGCTCCTGCACGGTGGCGGCGCCGATTCAGCGCTCATCTCTTGGGGTGGCCTCGCAGAAAAGCTGGCGGATCGGTTCAGGGTCTACCTTCCCGACTGGCCAGGGTACGGAAAGAGCGAGCCGTGGGACGGAACGCTGCGCTCGGAGGATCTGCCCCGAGTGGTTGAGGAGTTGCGCACGGCAATGGGGATCGACACGATGGCACTCGTCGGCATATCGCTCGGCGGTCTCGCATCAATGGGCTATGTGCTTCGCTACCCCAAGGCGGTCAGCCGCATCGCCCTCTTTGGCCCGGGAGGCATTCAAGATCGCGCTGCATTTCATCTTCTCTCCTGGTGCACGTTTCACACACCAATCCTGGGAAAGCTCTTGTCGATCGCTCAATGGAAGGTGTTCGCAAAAAGACCAAATCTGCTCCGGAGCTCGCTCAAGCTGCTGATGCCGACGGTAGACACGGTGCCGGACGAACTGGTGACGCTTGTCCAAGACGAACTCGCTGCGAGAGTCGATCATACGGTCTTCTTCAAGTGGCAGAAGCACGAAACTCGCCTCTTGAACCTCCGGACCAATTTCACATCGCGCCTCTCCGAGATCGACATCCCCGTACTGCTGATGCAGGGAGAGAAGGACATGGCCGCTCCGGCGCGATATGCGCGACGAACCGCGGAACTCATTTCGAACGTTCAGTACAAGGAGTTTGAGGGCGCCGGGCACTGGCTACCACGCGAGATACCCGATCAATCCCTCACATCTCTCCGCGACTTCCTGTCAGTTGAGAGAGTGAACTAAGGACGCTGCTCGAGTTCGTCGTGGGTCGCATCGTATTCCTGACCCTAGTCTACCAGTTCCCAGGCGACCTTCACTTTCCACTCGGACGGATCCGGTTCGTCGATCGGCGAGGTCTGGAAGAACTCGTAGACCGCGTCAAGAGATTCGTGGCCGTTGGACCGAATCCACTCTTCGACCGCCGCATGCGTGGCTGGAAGCTCATTGAAGTGTCCCTGATGCATCGCCGACGCGTACTTGTGTCGAAGAATAGTTGCGGTGGATACGCTCTCATCGGCGGCCAGATCACCGGTCACTTCGAATCCGACAGCGACAGTAACGCCGCCGGCGGTCCAATCTGAGTAACAGCAGAATGGCAGACTACCGAGCTGTGCTCCCGATTTCTCCTCAAACGAGCGTAGGATGGGCATCGCACTCTGCACGGTTCTGGAGATCTCGTCTCGCCGATATCGTTTGGAGTAGATGACAACGGTTGTGGGATTGGGGTCACTAAGTTGGATTTTGATCATTCCGGCTCTCCTTGGTTGGGATCTGAACGGCGGATAAGTATTGACTCGAATCAGATTCGAACTCAAGCGGTTGGTGCCGTTGGGTCAAACACGGAGATGCATCTCGTGGGTTCGTGACATAGGTCACCCGGAACTCAGCGAAGGCGATCGTCGTCCACGTCGGAAAGCGACTTGTGAATCACCCGGTGCTGCTGATGCAAAAAGAGAAGGACAAGGCGGCACCGGCTCGATACGTAAAGCGCGTTGCAGAGCTCATTCCGAATGTGCAGTACGTCGAGTTCGAAGGTGCCGGCCACTGGCTGCTCCGAGAGATACCCGACCAATCGTTGGAACACCTCTTCGCCTTTCTCGATCAAGACTCATGGGCGCTCCCCGACAGATTCTCCTGCCCCAAGGCCGACGGTTGCGTATGGTCGCACGCGACTAAGGGACGGGTGCGTTACGTGACCTCTTGACCATCTGGGTTGGGCAAACCGTTTTGCCGGTCGGAAGCAACACAGCAAGCTTCGGGATCTGGATGTCTGAGCAGACATCAGTTGATCGGCCTCGCTTACATCGCTCTTCGGGATCACGGAGCCCCGCCGGTCTGTCTCTTCTCCGCGACGGTCCAGATCCTTTTCTACCACATCAATCTAGTTAACGACTTCGATCCCACCGTCTTCGCGCTGGCAGTGACCGCCTACACCGGAAGCCGGATACTCCACCGGTCTGACTGGCAAGCGGCACATCGATCGAGTCCGAGGGTCGGTTCATGGAGAACGGTCAGGATATCGGTCGGCAGCTCAGATTTGCCCAGGACTATGAGCTGAGCCGATTCGGAACGGTTTGTGACGAGCAAAGCGCTGCACAGGAGCGGAGCCCCTCCTTCGACTACAGCATCTGCTCCTCGCATATGCAAATCGCTGAGATGCCGCTCTACTATCGCTGCCTCTACGACCGGTATGCAGTCCCCATCCGGTCAAACCTTCCGAAACTCGAGAATCCGGAACACTGACTGCATTGTTGCTTGTGGGAGCACGCGGACGGAAACGACTCCACATATACAGCACCGGTTTGTGTATACTAAATGTGTAAAGAAGTGACATATGATTCGAAAGCAAGTGATGATCGAAGAACGGCAGAATCGGGCGGCCACTGAACTCGCCCGGCAACGAGGATTGAGTTTCTCGGAGCTTGTCAGGGAGCTGATTGATCGTGAAGTTGCGCACAGCAAAGACAAGCAGATTCAAAAAGCGGCGGAGCAACTTCGAGAGGCGTACCTGACAGATTCAGACTTGCGAGAGTTTGAGATCACTGAGGTAGAGGGGCTAGATGAAACGGGGTGAGATCTGGTCGATCAATCTTGACCCCACTGTTGGTTTGGAGATCCGCAAGACCCGCCCCGCACTGATTCTCAGCGTCAACGCAGTAGGAGCGCTACCGGTTCGAGTAATCGTGCCATTCACCGGTTGGAAAGATCACTTCTCTTCTGCACCTTGGCTCGTGCGCGTGCGTCCTGATGATGGTAACGGCCTGACCAAAGAATCCGCGGCCGATACGATGCAGATGCGATCTGTTTCGGAGCACCGATTCGTCGATCAGCTCGGAGTCCTGGGAGAGACCGACTTCGATCAAATTGTGAATGGAGTTCGGCTTATCCTGGGATTGTAGGATTCCAAACGCCGCCACTTTAGACTCCAATCGAGCACTCTTTTCTGCTGAAGGTCGAAGGAGAGGTCCATGAACATTCACAGCCTAACAGCCGACCTGCAAGACGTAGCCCACCAATACGCCAGGAGATTCAGCATCAACCGAACTCCAGACTGGCACGTGATGAAGCTCTCGGAGGAGCTTGGCGAACTCATCCAATCCTACCTGAAGGTGACGGGCAGAGCGAGAACCGACGGCCAAGCGCCCGAAGCCTTGCGCCAAGCGTTCGAAGATGAACTCGCCGATGTAATCGGGATGGCGCTGCTCCTCGCCAAGGATCAGGATGTCGATCTCGAGCGAGCGTTCAAACGGAAATGGTTAGTCTACCATGATGCGCCTCGATCGGTTACAGACTGAGGTTTCCGCCTAGGAGGGTGCGCGCTTCCCTCTGCTCGCGGTGTGCGGTATGGACGGAAACTCGGTCTGTGCTTTTATGTGAGATCAAGCCGAACAGCAATCACCCTGCGAATCGACAACCACGAATTCGCCCAAAAACAGCAACTCAATAGTTGACATCAAAAGTTAGAGACTACAGAATAAGTTCGATTCATTAAACAAAGTGAGGTCATCATGACTGCTGACGTGCGGAAGGAGTCTCTTCGCGTTCTTATCGTCTACTCAACGCGTACCGGGAACACGGAGTTCGTAGCTCGCGGAGTGGGCGACCGGTTGGTTGCGGATGACTCTGAGGTTGATGCGGAGATCGTGGTATCCAACGTCACCGAGAAGCCCGATCCCAGCGGATTTGACGTGGTGATTCTGGCGTTCTGGGTCGATCGTGGGACGGCTGATCAAGAGACACTCTCGTACCTCGAGGCTGTCTCGGGGACACGAATCGGTCTTATTGGAACCCTCGGTGCCTACCCTGACTCGCAACACGCAAAGGATGTTGAGGAGAGGATGCGGGAGGCAGTCTCTGCTGAGAACACCGTCGTGGGCTGCTTTCTCTGCCAGGGGAGGATTGATCCGCGACTCACGGAGAAGTTCAAGTCGTTCCCGGCCGATCATCCACACGCGATGACTCCGGAACGCGCGAAGAGACACCAGGACGCCTCCACACATCCGGACGAAACGGATGTGCAAAACGCCGCGAAAGCCTGCCACGCGATGCTCGCCGGGGTTGGCGCATAGTGAGTGAGCAGCGGCTCGAGCGAGTACACTCGCCCCGCGTGAGGATGAGTCGGACGGTGATCACGGTCGTCACCCTCGTTGGGCTCCTCATCGTTCTCGCAGCGGTTGGCGTTGCGGCGGGAAGCGTCGATATCACGCTCGGGGAGGTCGTGCGCATCCTCGCTCGGAGAAGCAGCGACATGCCGTCGCATCTTCAGACGATCGTGTTCCAGATTCGGCTGCCACGCGTTATCATTGCCGTCCTGATCGGGATGATGCTCTCATCATCCGGGACCGTAGTGCAGGCGGTCTTTCACAATCCGCTCGCCGACCCCTACATCATCGGGATCAGCGCCAGCGCAGTCGCCGGCGCGGTGATTGCGTTCCTGCTCGATCTGCCGGACTACCTCTACGGTGTCTTTGCATTTGTGGTCTCGCTTGCCGCAACCTTCCTGATCTTTCGTCTCTCCATGCGGCGAGGCGCCACACGCGTCACAACACTCCTCATCATTGGGGTGGCGGTGTCGTCGTTCCTGGGAGCGTTTACCTCATTCGCGATGTACGCGGTTGGGGAGGACTCGTACCGGATTATCGTCTGGACGATGGGCTACCTTGGTTCGGCCTCGTGGTTGCGCGTCTCCATTCTTGTTGTGCCGCTCCTGCTCTCCCTCGTCTTCTTCTACCGGCACCGGCACGATCTGGATGCCTTGATGCTTGGAGACGAGGAGGCGAACGCGCTTGGAGTAAATGTCGCCCGCCTGAAGAAGCTCCTGCTTCTTATCGCCTCGCTGATCGTCTCGTTCTCAGTTGCGTTCAGCGGTCTGATCGGCTTTGTTGGTCTGATCGTTCCGCACACGATGCGGCTGCTCATTGGGCATAGCAATACAAAACTTCTTGGCGTTTCAACACTCGCAGGCGGCGTCTTTCTTCTCTTCGCCGACACGATTGCTCGAACGGTGCTCGCGCCGGTTGAGATTCCCATTGGCGCTGTCACCGCGGTCTTTGGCGCTCCATTCTTTATCTACCTGGCCGCGCGCTCACGAAAGGCAGGTCTGCTGTGACGAATGCCTCCTCCATTGAGGCGCGGGATTTGGTGTTTGGATACACCGACCTTCCCACGCTCGACAAGGTAAACGTACAGGTGCGACCCGGGGAGCTCGTCGGCATTCTTGGCCCGAACGGATCGGGCAAGACGACGCTCCTGAAGAACCTTCTTCGATTCTTCACGCCGCAGTCAGGTCACATCACCTACTTTGACAATGCCCAAGAGCGAGACATCACCGAGCTGACCTCAAATGAGCTGGCACGGCTCGCGTCACTTGTCCCGCAGCGATCGGGAGGTGGGGCGTCGCTTACGGTCTATGAGATGGTTATGCTCGGGCGATTGCCGCACATGGAGAGTCGCTGGTCAGGCTTCACGGACGACGATCGTGACACGGTGAACTGCACGCTTGCGGGTCTCGACATCGAGCGCTTCTCCGATCGTCCGTGCTCAACCCTCTCCGGCGGAGAGTTCCAGAAGGTGTTGCTCGCACGGGCGCTCGTCCAGGATACCGATGCACTCCTGCTTGACGAGGCGACGGCGAACCTCGACATGCATCACGCGGTCGACATCATGAACCTCGTCCGGGAACGGCTCGATGGACGGCGGACCGTGATCGCAGTTATGCACGATCTGAACCTCGCGGCGGAGTACTGCGATCGGGTGGTGTTTCTCAAGAAGGGAACAGTCCGATACGAGGGTACGCCGGAAGAGACCTACCTCCCTGAGATCATACGCGACATCTACGACTCCGACCTCTACGTCGGCCGCGATGCAAACGGAATCCCATTCGTCCTCCCGCGAGCCGCGAGTACGGGGATCGAAGCGGGGTGCTACGAGGTCAGGAGATCGGCGCAATGAACACGTCCACGCGGTACCGATCACATCACGATTCGCAGGCGGCGCTCGAGCGAGCCCTTGGGATCGAACGTCGCGGAAGAGGCGGCGACGCGCCGTCGTTTCCGGAGCTCCTCGCTACCGATCCTCCATCTGGTCGGCGCGGTCTCTACCTGCACGTTCCCTTCTGTGACAACATCTGCTCGTTCTGCAATAT
>JANQQY010000210.1 GCA_028284845.1 Spirochaetales bacterium | reverse complement strand
CTTTGATATCAACCTCCGAGCGGCCGGGTGGAGATTGCCGAGTGAGGCGAGGGAACGCCTGGATGTAATCTCCGCACCGCGCATACCCTACCCAGAGGCGATGGAGTGGGCCCGCGACTCCCAGCGACTGAGCGCGATCCGGAAACGCTGATGGTGAAGATCGTCTTTTTCGTGCCGGAGTCGCATTGCGAGGCGGTCAAGTCGGCGGTCTTCGCAGCCGGTGGCGGCCGTATTGGCGACTACGCCTCGTGCTCGTGGCAGACCAAAGGCATTGGCCAGTTTCTTCCGCTCGCGTCAAGCGATCCTTTCCTGGGCGAGCAGGGTAGGCTCGAGCGGGTAGCCGAGTACCGAGTGGAGCTTGTCTGCGAGGACGCGAATGCGCTCGCCGCCGTTGACGCCCTGATCGCGGCTCACCCCTATGAAGAGCCGGCGTACGACATCTATCGGGTCTGGACCCGAGATCAACTCGCGGTCGTGGTTTCCGGAGCAGACCCCGAGTCGTAGAGGCGCGAACAGGGGCGCCGGGCCGCCCCGCCGTGAATGCACTGTGGCTGCGTCCGAGGGGAGTCGCCGGGTAGCGATCCTTCTACGTGGTCGAGTCCTCGTTCGAAACCTCGTCGACCAGTTCGCGAGGGATATCGTCGAACGATGCGTAGTTCATCGCGTAGAGCTTGGCGTAGAGGCCGCCGCGGCCCATCAGCTCATCGTGCGATCCCACCTCTTCGATCTGTCCGTCCTTGAGCACTACGATCCGGTCCGATCCGCGAATCGTCGAGAGACGGTGAGCAATGACGAGACCGGTTCGATTCGCGAGGAGACGTTCAAGAGCCTTCTGGATCACGTTCTCCGTGTAGCTGTCGATGCTTGCGGTAGCCTCGTCCAGCACAAGGATGGGGGAGTCCGCTACCAACGCACGGGCGAAACTGATGAGCTGACGTTGCCCCTGAGAGAGGTTGCCTCCGCCTTGCTCGAGCTCCGACTCGTAGCCGTCCGGAAGTGAATCGATGACATCGTGGATTCCGACCGCCTTTGCAGCTTCCACCACCTGTTCCATCGAGGCATCTCGTGTACGGTACCGGATATTCTCGAGGATCGTCCCGGTGAAGAGGAAGGGCTCCTGAAGCACCATTGAGATCGTGTTCCCCAGAGATTCCTGGGTCACGTCGCGGATGTCCTGGCCGTCGATCTTGATTGCTCCCTCCCACACATCGTAGAAGCGATGTGCGAGTGCCGTGAGACTCGTCTTCCCCGAACCTGTGGGCCCAACGATAGCAACGGTCTCGCCGGGTGCAACGCTAAAGCTGATGTCTCGAAGGATCGGCCGATCCCGCTCATATCCAAACGTGACGTTATCAAACTCAATTGCGCCGCGCACATCAGCCAGCGGTTCGGCGTCGGCCTTGTCTTCCACGTTGATCTTCACATCCATTACTTCGAAGATCCGGTGTCCGGATGCCATCGCGCGCTGCATGATGCTGTACTGCATTGTTATGGATCGAATAGGAGCGAAGAATCGCTGGACGTAGAAGATAAAGGCGATCATCACGCCGAGTTCCAACGTCCGATTGAGAACCATGCCGCCACCAACGACGACCACGACTGCCATGGCGACTCCGGAGAGGGTGTCTACGATGGGTATCATGATCTGTGCAAACCGAGTTGCCCGCAGCTGAGAGGTCAGATTGGTGCGCGCCTTGTCGTCGAAGAGAACGTAGTTGGTGTCCTCCCGCGCCATCGCCTGAATGGTGCGGACGCCGTTGATTCCCTCAGCGAGAGCACCATTGGTTGTCGAACTTGCGTGCCGGGCTCCTATAAATGCATCTCGTGCCCGCGGCAACCAGAGGAATCGAACGACAAAGAGAACCGGGACGATGCCGAGCGTCATGAGCCCCAGCGGAAAATTGAGGGTCAGAAGCACAACAATGACGCCGGAGAGGAGCACGACATCTCCAACGGCGAAGATTGATGACTCAATGAATTGCTGAAGTGCATTGACATCGCCCTGAAGGCGCGACATGAGTCGTCCAACCTCTGTCTTGTCCATGAAGGAGAGGGAGACACGCTGTAGATGTGCGAACATCGCCCGTCTCAAATCAAAGAGCAGACCCTCGCCGACCTCGCTTGCGAGCTTCTCCTGAACGAAGTTGGCGATGTAGTGAACGAGAATCACCGCCGCAAACAGAACGCCGTAGAGAATCAGCGAAGATGTCTCTTCGGAGGTCAGTGCGTTGTCGATCGTTCCCCTGATGACAAGGGGAATCGCGATCTGCGATCCCGTGAAGACGAGGACCGCGATGAGGGCAAGAAGAAGCTGCTTGGAGTAGGGCCGAACATAGGGAAGGAATCGGCGTAGGACGTGAGGATCGTAGACCTTGCCAAATAGCTCTTCATCCCGACTGATCTGTGACCCAACAACCGCCAGCGGCGGTCGATCAGTCTCCTGCACGTCGTAGTCGTGAAACTCGTCTCTGATTCGATTCTGTGATGACATAGGCTACCCGTTTGCCTGGAGCTCGTAGAGCGCCGCGTACCTTCCCCCTGCGGCGAGAAGTGAGTCGTGGTCGCCTCGCTCGACGATTCGACCGCCGTCCACGAAGAGAATCTCGTCTGCGTGAAGGAGTGAGCTCAGACGATGCGAAATGATGATCGAGACCATATCTGATGAGTGCTCCTCGATTGAGCTGAGGATTCGTTGCTCCGTTGCGGCGTCAATTGCCGCGGTCGAGTCGTCAAAGACCATGATGGAAGGCTGCATCAGGAGCGCGCGAGCGATGACCAGACGTTGACGTTGACCGCCGGAGAGTGAGACGCCCCGTTCCCCAACCAGCGTGGAGTAGCCGCGCGGGAGGCTGCCAATGTAGTTGTGGAGCTGTGCGGCGTTGGTCGCGGTGATGATCTTGTCGCGATCGGCCCACGGGTCGCCATAGGCGATATTGTTCTCGAGGCCCGCGGTGAAGAGAAAGATGTCCTGCTGGATAACGCTGACTGCGTTCCGGAGCGACTTCAGCGTCACCTCTCGGATATCCTGCCCGTCAATCTGGATCGAGCCGGCAGTGGCATCGTAGAAGCGCGGGATCAGGTGCGCAATCGTCGACTTGCCGGCCCCCGGCGGACCGATGATGCCGACCGTCTGACCCCGCTTCGCACGGAAGCTGACATCAGAGAGTACCGGGATCGCCGAGTCGCCCATCTGATACTCGAAGCTCACCGAGTCAAACTCAAGCACTGCGTCCGTGACAGAGAGTGCGGCGGCATGTGCTGTTTCCCGTATATCCGGCTCCTCGTCCAACACGGAGAAGAGTCGATCTCCGGAGGTGGTTGCTCGCGCGAACGAGTTGACCAGAAGGCCCAACTGGCGAACCGGCATCTGAAGAACCGTCATGAACGCAAGGAACTCCGTCAGCCTACCAACGGTGATCTCACCTCGGATCGTCATACCACCGCCGACAATCAGGACAAGGCCCATTGAGACGTAGAAGGCGAAGGTCATCAATGTACCGTTCCGGACTCGAATTCCGATCCGCTCGCTTGTGATCGCCTGAGCCTCCGCAGTCGCCTGATTAAACTTCTCCATCTCGTGCGTCTGCGCAGAGAAGGCGCGGACGACTCGAATCCCTTGCAGGTTCTCCTCCATCACTCGCGTCAGAAAGGAGAGCCGTTCCTGAAGCTGTTGCCAGCTCTCGCGCAGAGAGAGTCTGGCGTTGATCGCTCGCCACCCGACGATGGGGACAAAGCTCAAAGCGAGCAGACCAAGCAGCCAGTTCGCCATGAGAAGTCGAACCGTTCCAAATCCAATCAGGACGCTCAGGAAGATCAGACGTTTGATCCCCGTGTTCACAAAGAGGCGCACGCCCTCTACGTCGAGCATGCCCCGTGTAATGAGATCGCCCGAATGCGCGTGATCGTGATACCGAAAGTCGAGCCGCTGAATCTTGTCGTAGATCGCCATGCGCAGCTCATACCCAATGTGCTGTCCAACTGCCTCACCAAGGTAGTTATGGAGCATGGTGAACACACCGCGAAGAACGCTCGCACCGAACAGGAGAAGGCCGGTCGTCAGAAGCGCCCGCCGCGCCGCCTCCTGGGGCCCACCGGTCTGGAGAAGCGCGTATGCGTTGTCCACCGCCGTTCCAAGAAACTGAGGGATGTAGATCTGAAAGATGACCGCAGCGATGAGAGCGATCACCGCACCGATCATCTGCGCCGGATAGTGAAAAGTCATACGCGTTACGCGTCGGATGACTCCGAATCCGTCTACGAATCTTCGCAGTGTCCATCGGCCTGATTCTCGAGGTTGTGCCTTTACGGTAGATCTCATAGGTGGGTGGATCCATGGTAAACCTGTGAGATAGCTCATTCAACAATCGTCGGCTCGGGGCTGTTCGTGGCGCTTAGAGAGCGCTAGTCTGTAGAGGTGTCCGATTTTTGGCAGAATCTGCCGCGTCCGATCTACGCCCTCGCGCCTATGGAGGATGTGACTGATACCGTCTTCCGCCGAATCGTCGCGAGCTGCGGCCGACCGACCGTGATGTTCACGGAGTTCCTCCATGCCGACATGGTTACGGCGAAGCGGAAACACCCGGGACCGACCCCGAGACTCGTCCACACCCAGGACGAGCGCCCCCTTGTCGCACAGATCTGGGGCAATCGCCCGGATGACTACGCGAGGGCATCGGTCGCTCTGAGGGAGATGGGGTTTGATGCCATTGATATCAACATGGGGTGTCCGGTACGCAAGCTTCGAACGAAGGGGGCGTGCTCGGGTCTTATCAAGAATCCGGACCTGGCGGCGGAGCTGATTGAGGCGGCAAAGTCGGGTGGGCTATCCGTCAGCGTAAAAACCCGAATCGGCTACGATCGCCCGCAGACCGAAGAGTGGATCGGGTTCCTCTTGGAGCAGGGAGTCGCGGCGCTGACCATCCACGGACGATACGCTCTGCAGGACAAGGATGATCCCGCCGAGTGGACGCAGATCCGCACCGCCTCAGAGCTGCGGTCCGCCATTTCACCGAGTACGATCGTGCTTGGAAACGGAGACGTCGAGTCGCTCGATGAGGCCGTTCGCCGCATCGACGAGTGTGGACTCGATGGTGTCATGATTGGCCGTGGGATTTTTGCCGACCCCTACCTTTTCTCCCAGCGAACTTCCGAACCGCGAGCCTTCGCCACCATGGACGCCGAGTCGAAGGTTGAGCTTCTGCTGCGGCATGTCCGGCTCTATAGAGCGACGTGGGGTGTCAGGCGCAACTACGAGATCCTCAAGAAGTTCTACAAGATCTATCTCGTTGGATT
>JANQQY010000196.1 GCA_028284845.1 Spirochaetales bacterium | reverse complement strand
AACGCGTCTTGTCGAGATCACGTGCGCACCGTCGGCATCAAGACCGCGAGCCTCCAGAACACTAGGTTCCCACGGAACACGCCACTCCAGACGGTCATTCGGCGTCATCCTGCTCGTACCGATCGCCTCGCCGTTGAGCAGGAGCTCAACCGAGTGGGTGTTGGCATAGCAGCGGACCAGCTTCTCGCGTCCGAGGTGTCCTGGGAAGTCCCAGTGAGGCATCAGAAAAATGTGCGGATCGTTTGGGCGCCACCATGCGCGGAGGTAGTGAGCGACCGACTTGTAATAGCCGCACAGATCCATAACGCCAAATCGGGTTATGACAGCGGGCCACTCATACGGGAACGTCTCGCCTCGGTAATCAAAACCGGTCCAGATAAAGGTCCCCGCCAGGAACGGACGCTCCAATGTGTTTCGCCAGGTTTCCTCAATATCGCAACCCCATGGGGTCTGGCAGTTCTGATACTCAGATGCAAAGTACTTGTGATCGTCGTCCTTCCAGCAAAACTCGTCCTCTTTCCACCGCTCTGAGATCACCACGTCCATAGGAGTTACGTCCGGGCCATAGAGATCGCGAGTGGCAGTCCCGCCCCACGACTCTGAGGAGACCATCGGCCAATCGGGGAACTTCGCATGGGCGATGTCGAAGTTGGCCGGGCTATTCCCGCCTCCGCGGTAGTTGACGCCAAGCACGTCCCACCGGCGCTCGCCCTTGCCGCCGTGCCGTTCGACAATCTCCTGCCAGCGCGAGTTCATGGCGTAGGTGGTCGGACGGGATGGATCGAGCCGACGGGCGAGTTGGTGCATGCGGGCGAAAATGGCTTCGCCGGCCGGCGTGTCCTGGATACCCATCTCTTCGTTACCCATGCTCCAGAGAATGACCGATGGATGATTTCTGTCGCGCCTGATCAGGTCCTCGAACTGACGCAGCAGTTCTGGAGAACTCCCGGAGACCCGATGTTCGTCCATCACCATGACACCAAGTCGGTCACATGCGTCCAGCAGCGACGGATCCGGCGGGTTGTGGCTGGTGCGAATGGCATTACAGCCCATCTCCTTGAGCTTGCGAACCCGCCACTCCTGGATAGCCGGCGGAACCGCCACTCCAACACATCCGTGATCCTGGTGAAGGCATACGCCCTTGAGCTTCACCGGCACACCGTTCAGCGAGAAACCGTGGTCAGGATCGAACCGGAAGTAGCGAAAACCAAACGGGGTCGTGCAGAGGTCCAGCGGTTCGCCGTTCAGCATCACCGTAGCCTCAAGGGTGTACAAGGTTGGCGAGTCAGGTGCCCAAAGAGACGGGTGGGATACTTGGAGCGATAGAGTGGTTGTCGACTCAGAAACGTCGGCGACACTCACTTCCGCCTGCGCCTCCGCAACCGCACGTCCGGTGGGATCAATGACTCGGGAGATCACGTTAACGTCGGCCTGATCGTACGAATCGTTGCGGACCGTCACAGCCGCTGTCACTCGGCCGGGATCATCGGCCCCATCGGTACTCACCGCAACGCCCCAGGTCGGTACGGACGTCAACCCTCTCTTTACTAGGCGAACGCCGCGATAGATTCCCGCACCTTCATAACTCCAAAGTTCGTTTTCGCTCGCGTCAACATGGAGAGCGATTGCGTTTATACCGCCAAAATCGCAGACATCGGTAATGTCGAAGTAAAATGAGGTGTATCCGCTGAGATGACGGCCAATGTAGTGCCCGTTGGCAAATAGAGTGGAGTCCCGGTAGACGCCGTCGAACTCCAGGATGATCCTTCTCTGCCTATCCGACTCACTCAGTTCGAATTTCTTGAGATACCACGCCTCACCGTGAGGGAGTGCCCCGTTGTTCGCGCTCTCGTTCCGGGTGAACTCGCCTTCCAGGGCGTAGTCGTGGGGAACTCGAACCAGCCGCCATTTATCAACGTGCGGGTTTGCGGGATTGGACACACCGTGGTTCCCGGCTTTCTGCCAGAGGCGTGTCTCACCGGCGATGAGATTGACGTTTCCAAAGGCGATCACCTCATCGGGCAGATCGCCGCCCATGTGAAAACGCCAGCCCTGATTAAAATCGACGATCTCTCGCATTGTTCGCTCCATTTTGCCCGACCGGAAAGCACAACGTTCCATCGTCTTGACTCCGCCCATCGATCAGACGATACTCGGACCCCGCGTGTGTATGCAATATACAAAACACAGTTCAAGCGGGAGCATCTATGAAGACCACAGTCACGACGCAAGGCGTCGACTTCCTTCTCAACGGCACAAAGGTCTATGCAGATCTGGCTGGAACAGATCCGCAGTCGCACGGCCTGTTGTTCAACGCCCGATTCATTCAGGGCATCTTTGACGACAAGGCGGGTCCCCAGCGCTACGTACGGTTTGGGTTCTCCGAATGGGACGCGGATGACCAGACCGATCGTTTGATTGCGGCCCTGCCCCAATGGTACGAGTTTGGACTACGCGCCTTCACCGTCGGAATTCAGGGTGGAGGCCCGTGCTTTACCATCGAGAACGACACAATCGACAACAATCCATTTGGACCCAGGGGCACGGACTTTGATCCGGCCTACGCTGCGCGACTCGACCGCCTGATTCGAGCCGCAGATGAGGTGGGAATGGTGGTGATCGTTTCGTACTTCTACGGCGATCAGGCGAAGCGTCTGGAGGACGGGCGCGCGGTGCGAAACGCCGTCACCACCGCTTCGCGTTTTCTCAGGGAAGGCGGACACACAAACGTTATCATCGAAGTAGCCAACGAGATGGACATCAACGCCTTTGTACCGCACCCGATCGTTCGCGAGCCGGAAGGAATGGGAGTGTTGCTCGATCTTGCCCGTTCGGAGTCCGGCGGCATGCTTGTCGGTTGTAGCGGCGGCGGCGGATATCGCGCGAAGGAAGTAGTGCAGTCGAGTGATGTTGTGCTGATCCACGGCAACGGCTGCTCGCGACAGCGCTACTACAATTTGATCAGGCAATGCCGTGAGTGGGCTCCGGACAAGCCGATTGTCTGTAACGAAGACTCGCAGGCGATCACGCAGATTCCGGTGGCCACCGAGACCCACACCTCGTGGGGCTACTACAACAACATGACCAAGCAGGAACCGCCAACGCACTGGGAGATTCTTCCGGGGGAGGACACGTTCTTTGCGCTGCGAATGGCAGCTGCAGTGGGAATCCAGAAGCCGGTTCCCGCGTTCGAAGATCAGTTCTATCTGCAGGGATTCGAGCCGGGAATGACCTACGGCGGCGAGCGCTGGATTCGTCTTGCATCGCTCTATCCCGAAAGGATCGACTTTGTGCGGTTCTACCGGAACGAGAACCTCTACTACACGGCGTACGACGATCCTTTTATGGTGCACTTCAAGACCAACTGGCGGCAGGACGGTGTGACCTTCCAGTCGCCTGAATCCTGGAGAGCCGAGATCCACCTGACCGACGGAAGCGTGGTGGAGAAAAGCGCGAGCGCATAATTCGATAGGAAAAGCGCAGGATTTGACAACGCGAACGGCGTGGGAGCGCGAAAAAGCCGGAAACTGATCGTTGACCGGCTAAGTTGGGCGCTCCTACGCTCGCAATATGGCTACCGAAAGCGGCGTCACAATTGACGCAGCAGTCGATGACGGCGGCGCCCGCGTGAAGCGCCGACGCAGTCTGAGCGAGATCGGGCGGGACATTCGCAAGCGTCCGCTGCTCTACCTCATGCTCGTTCCGGTTCTGATCTACTATCTGGCGTTTCAGTATCTGCCGCTGTTCGGCGTGGCCATCGCGTTCCAGGACTACAACATCTTTGATGGGTTTCGCGGCAGCGAATGGGTCGGATTCCAATGGTTCCGGATTCTGTTTGATGATCCGAACTTTCTGACGCTGATTCTCAATACACTTAAGTTCAGCCTCCTACGACTGATCCTGCAGTTTCCCATACCCATCTTTTTTGCGCTCTTCCTGAATGAACTCAGAACAGGTTCGTACAAGAAGGCGATCCAGACCGTCACCTACCTCCCCCACTTCTTCTCGTGGGCGATCTGCGGCGCAATTGTGATCAGCTTTCTTTCGTTTAGCGGTCCGATCAACTCGCTTCGCCAGAGTCTGGGACACGAGCCGATTCCGTTCCTCCTGCGAATCTCAACCTTCACACCGGTCTACGTGATATCAGGAATCTGGAAAGACTTCGGTTGGGGCTCGATCATCTATCTGGCGGCGATCTCAGGAGTGAATCCGGAGCTCTATGAAGCAGCCTATATGGACGGTGCGACCCGGCTCCAGCGCGCGCTCCATATCACCGTGCCCAGCATCCGCCATATCATCGTTATCACCCTGATTCTCAGGTGCGGTGACATGCTGGGAGTTGGATTTGATCAGATGTACATACTCGCCCCGGACATGCTCCGGAGCTCCACCGACATCCTCAGCACCTACATCTTCAGAGTCGGTATACGCGGCGGGGCTTACAGCTATACCGCGGCGATCGGACTCTTCAGGTCGATTGTTGATGTCACCTTGATAGTTATCACGAACAGAATTGCCAAGTCACTCGGCGAGTCGGGGGTCTGGTAATGAGCCTGCAGACCCGCCGCACTCCCGGCGAGAAAGCGTTTGACCTGTTTAACGTCGTAGGATTAGGCATCGTCGGGTTCTTCACGCTCTATCCCTTTGTCAACACGCTCGCGGTTTCGCTGAGCGACTCGATGATGGTAGCCAGTGGCAGGGTGAACCTTATTCCTGTCGGCTGGAACCTGGACGGCTACAGAGTGGTCCTTTCTTCGCCGGTCTTCTACACAGCGTTTGTAAACACGGTGCTGGTCACTGCGGTCGGGACAACCATCAATATCCTGATGACTTGTCTGGGCGCATATCCTCTCTCGCGGAAGGATCTCGCGATCCGCGTGCCATTCATGATGATGATCGTCATAACGATGTTCATCGCAGGCGGAATGATTCCCACCTACCTGGTGGTCCGATCGTTCGGTCTGCTGAACAAGCGACTCGCGCTCATCATCCCGCTGGCAATCAACTCCTGGAACCTCATTCTGCTCCGCAACTTCTTCCAGGAGGTCCCGATGAGTCTGGAGGAGTCGGCAAAAATCGACGGGGCAAATGAGTTCACGATTCTGTTCCGGATCATGATTCCGCTCTCCTTGCCCGCCATCGCGACGCTCTCCCTCTTCTATGCAGTCGGTCACTGGAACAATTTCCGGACAGCACTGATGTACATCACGGACCCACGGAAACAGGTCTTGCAGGTCTTTCTGAGTCAGTTCGTTGTGGCGAGGGAGAGCATGGGCACCGCAACCTCAACGATCCCGGACGAGGAGATCGAGCGGATGAACCTGATACCCGACACCCTCAGAGCCGCGGTTGTTGTTTGCACCGTTGCGCCAATTCTTGTCGTCTACCCCTGGGTGCAGCGCTACTTCGTCAAGGGTGTCATCGTCGGATCGCTGAAGGGGTGACCGACCTGAGTAGGGCAATTCGGGCCATCGGCCTGGAAATACATTGCAGGAGGTATCATATGAAAATGGTACTCAGGCTTAGCATAGGATCGGTACTGATCCTGCTCGCGTCGGGGTTGTTCGCAAACGGCTCTGCGGAGGCCGGCGGAGACACTCCGTTTGAATCGGCAGACCCGATCGTAATGCTCTACCCGAGCGGTGCCGAGGCGGACCTCAACGCCCGCGGCATCGACATCAATGACAACGAGTGGAACCGCTACATGTACGATCAGACGGGCATCCGTCTGAACATGGTTCTTATCTCAGGGTCGGGATACCTGGACAACGTTCAGCTCCGAATGGCTTCGCGCGAAGACTTTGACATCTTCCGTGGCGACCGACCCGATCAGCTGCTTGCCACTGGAGGTATCGGCGGCGTCGATGCCATATTCCGCGAACATGCTCCCGATATGCTGGCAATCACGCCGCAGGAGACCATGGATTTTGTAACCGTCGGAGGCGAGATCGTCGGCGCCCCGGTCCCCGAATTTTTGCTTGCGAAGCACGTCAACGTGATTCGCCAGGACTGGCTGGACGAGCTCGGTCTGGATATGCCGGTGACCGTTGACGACTACACAGAGTTCTTTGAGGCGATCAAGAACACCGACATGAACGGCGACGGCGAACTCAACGAGTACGGCCTGATCTTTGGCAGCAAGTTCGACTACGCCATGAACTTCGCGGGTGGCTGGGGTTACAGCGACCTGGCGGACACCGGTTCGTACGTCGACTTTGAGAACCGGGAGGTGTCGTTCTGGGGAATGACCGAGGAAGCACGGGGCTACTACGCCACCATCGCCGACTGGTTCCAGAAGGGATACATCGATCCAGAGTCCATTGTTCAGGACAACCGACTGCGCAACGCCAAGCTCAATGAAGGCCGGGTTGGCGTCATGGGCCAGCAGCTCAAGTGGCTCAATGGCAACATCTTTGGCACGGCGGAGATAACAGGCGAACTCCCCGAGTTTGTTCCGGCGCCTCCTGTCCAGGGCCCGAACACCTACGGGTACCGGCGGAACAACAGCGCCGACCGTGTCTTCTTTGTCTACCGTGGATCCGGCGAACAGGTAGAGGCGGTCCAGTTCCTTAACTGGCTCTACACCGACGACGGCATCGCCTTCCAGGCGTACGGACTCGAAGGAGTCGACCATGTCGTTGAAGGCGGGCAGAGGGTGCAGCTGCCAGCGTACGTCGACGGCATGATGAACGTATTCCAATGGTTTGGACCGATGACCCGTGAGTCGTACTGGTCGAACATGGAGACCTTCCTCGTTGGCCATGCGGCCAGATTCACCGACGATCCTGAACTGGGCGCACAGTTGACCCGTCAGCGGATGCAGTGGTTTGAACAAACCAATCCTGGATGGGCTGGTCTCTCGTATCAGAACTGGGGCAACGTTGTGGACCTCCGGAGTCTGCCGGAGTTCAAACAACATCCGGACTATCTGCGGCCGTTCGCCGAATACCGACTGCGCTTCCTCACCGGTGACCTGGATGCGCTGGATGATGGTGACTGGCAGTTGTTTATTGACGAAATGAGCGCCGCAGGAATCACCGACATAATGGAGGCAGTGACGGAGGAGTTCTTCAAGGTCTACGACCAAGATCCTAGCGCCTTTGCCTTGTACCGCAACTAGCAGCGCAAGTCCGATCACTACGACCATCGTCCCCTTTCGGGGGGCGATGGTCTATTGTGTACTGAGATGCTGAGAACGTTCCGGCGCTGGTTTGCAGTCAGCGTCGTCACTCTTGTCCTGGCCGCGCTGGCCGGGATGTTCATGACCTCGGTCGTGTACATCAGCGACCGAACTGACTCATACTCCCAAACACTCTCCCATATCGCCCGCTCCATCGATCTTCAGCTGGCACAGATCTATCGGATGACGCACGAGGTCACCCTCGATCAGGAAATCGCCGAGGTGCTCAACGCAAGCCGATTCGACCGCTACCGAGGGACGATCGTTGCGCGAGGCCTGGCCGAGTATTCGGCGGGGGTCAATCTCGTGTCATCGGTTTTTGTGTATAACAAACGGTTGAACTACTTCGTGGGAAACGAGTTCGTGTATCCGGTCGCCGACTATTTCCCCGACACCGGATGGTTGGAGCAGGTCAACCTCGACATCGACACCACGTACTCTTTCGCTCGAACCGTCATCGACAGTCGGATCAGAACACCACAAGCTGATCGAATCGGTCCTGATGTGGTCACGATCGCGCTTCCGCTTTACGTCGAGTCATCCGAGGTCTGGCTTATTGTCAACCTTGACGCGGTCCGGCTTACCAGAGTGATGCGCGATCAGTTTGGGGACCGCGTGGGGGTGCTTGCGATCCACGATATTGACGAGACCCTCGTGTCCACCAGGTCGGGGGCTCTCGAGGCTCGGGACACACGCATTACCTCTGGTAATGCGGATCGACTACGCGCGGTTTCCCGGGTGCTTCCGTGGGAGTACCGTGTTCACCTTACGACTGGTCAGTATCTGCGACTTGCCGTCTCGGCAATCGCCGGCCCGCTTCTGGTGTCTTCCGCAGTGCTCCTTCTTGGAATCCTCGCACTGCTTGTCCTGGGCCGAGTACAGAGCAAGCCGGCACGAGTACTGCTCGCGGATGTCGGTGGCAGATCAGACGTGGATGTCCTGTCGCAAGCGCACGACTACATTGTCGCGCTGGAAGACGCCCGGGCCGAACTCTCCCGCCTTCGCGAAACCTACGGCGAGACAATGTTTGCCAGCGACCTGAGGAAGCTGGTGAGAACGGGCGTGGAGTCGGCCGAGTTGGAGAAGCAGCTCTTTGGTGAGGGACGCGGCGTCGCGATTGGCCTTGTGTGGCTGCCGCAGATCGAACTGGCACAGGAGCTGTCCGCAAGACTTACCCAGGTTTCCGCCAGGCAGCAGTGGTATGCAGGCTCCTTCGTGGACGGCTCGGCGGTCGTTGTTGTCGTCCACACCGGCGAAACCGACCACGACCTTGAAAGGTTCTTCACTACTCATGTCCTTAACCGCCATGAGATAGATCCCATGCACTTCGTCGTGGTTGGAGGCATCGCAGAATCCGGCAACGATCTTCACCGCATATACCTGAGTCTCACGGCAGCGGTCGCAGAACGGTACTACCAGCCGTACGGCATCATGCACCAGGATGACCGTGACCAGATCCCGGTATCTGTGGATCATCACGTTGCATTGGCCGCTGCGACACACGCGGTCGGACGCTCTCGCGATACCGACCCCGTCAGTGCGATTGAGGAGTACAGGAACAGCGCGATCGTGAACAAGATCGGGCGGGGCCAGATCATAATCGAAGTCACGATGCTCCTGCAGGTGGCGTCCAGGGACGCAAGCCGGGTCGACGATGATGGCGAGGTTCGACGGTCACTCGCCAGAGCGCTCGAACGGATGATTCGAGCCGAAAGTGTCTGGGACACGGTTGGGGTGTTGATCGAGCAACTCTCCGTTGACGGTTCAGGCGCGGATGGCGCGATCGACCAACTCACTCAAAGAGTGCGCCGCTACGTCACCGAGCACCTCCACGAACCAATCAACATAGACTCTGTGGCCGACGCCCTTGGATACAGCCCAACCTATATGTCCCGACGGTACAAGGCTGTAGCCGGGCACGGTGTGGGTGACTATCTCAACACCGTCCGTGTCCGACAAGCAAAGGAAATGATGGTTGACCTCGCGCTCAGCCTTGCACAGATCTGCGAAGCCGTGGGCTACACCAGCTACCAGACGTTCAACCGTGCGTTCAAGAGAGTCGTTGGTGAGTCGCCAGCCTCATATCGCCGGCGTGCCATCCGTGGCTGAGGCCGAGTCGATCCAACCAGTTCGTCATGATGTGCCATCACTCTCTTGAACTCGGTGATCGTCTCCCGGACTGCTTCCGACGTGGTCATGTCTACGCGATGCCTCGGACGCGGAACAGTGGAACGTTGACGTTGGAATAGCAGACTACGATGTCAAAGACAACGCGGCATTCGTTCGCGCGGCCCGAGCTCTCCAGAAACTGCACCGATGTGCCCGGGGAAGACGGCCTTCGTAACGCGACACTAACTCGCAGAAACCCTCAACAGCCGTGAAGACGAGCGGGCGAACACGGAACGGCGAAACACAACGAACGACACGAGAGCCCCGAGCATATCGGCTGTGGCGGGACCGACCGCAAACCCGTGGAGTCCGAATGCTCGGGCAAAGATGATCGTCAGCGGAATGAGTAGTAGTCCTTGCCGCACCAAGATGAGGAATGCCGCCGGGAGAGATTTGCCAATTGCCATATAGCCGACGGCTGCGCTCACGGTGACCGCCCCAAAGGGGATCGTCAGAGCCCACCAGGTGAGCATTCGTCGCGCGAAGACGAGATCCACGTCACCGAACAATCCCGCCAACGATGTCAGGAGCATTCCACCAATGCCGACGAGCACGACGACCCCAAGGACGGTCCCAACGGCGATCGCCTTGCGGACGACAAGGGCCGCGGTCCGCTTGTTCTCTGAGCCCCAGTGGTACGAGACGATAGGCTGAATTCCACGGGCGAACCCGTATTGAAGAAGAAAACCGACGGATACGATTCTGTTTACGAGGGTAACGACCGCGACGTACTCCACCCCGAACCGACCGGCGATTGAGTTCAACGAGAAAATGGTGAGGACCATCAGAAACTGAAAGAGGACGGTCGGGAGTCCAATTCGCAACTGCTCACGAACGAGACTCCAGCGAAAGCGAACGAATCGGATCGTGACCTGGTGGGATGGACCGACGAGCCAGACGACAAGAACGGTCGTTGTGACGAGACTCGAAAGCGAGGTCGCGATCGCCGCCCCCTCGACCCCAAGGCCAAGGACGGAAATAAGGAGGTAGTCGAGTCCGATATTCAGGATCCCGCCGATGCCCATCACCAGCATCCCAAATCCGGGCTTGCCCTGCGCTGCGCCGACGGCCGCGAGGAGGTACGAAACCCCTCCAAGGAAACTCGCCGGCATCACAAAGAGGAGGTAACGCGCTGAGAGGTGTACAACGTTCTCATCTGCAGAGAACAACGACGAGAGTGCTTCTCTGAAAGAGATCGCGGCGATGCTTTGTACCAACCCAATGACAAGGACCGTGAGGAGTCCGGCGCTGAAGGCGCGCTGCGCGTCCAAACCGCGATTGGCTCCCAGATTGTGGGCGACAACCGTACTAATCCCTGTGCTTACAATGAGATAGATGCTCTCTGTGACCAAGAGAACCGGAACGATGCTGCCTACTGCGGCAAGCGCGTCAACGCTGACCGTGCCAACGAAGTAGGCGTCAACAGCGCTGTAGAGCGAGCCCACGGCGAGCGCGGCGAGCGATGGGAGCCCGTAGCGTAGCAACGTCCGTAGGTTTGGTGTATCGGTCACTCACCCCTCCAGGATCATCGATGCGAACAATGTTCGCATAAAGAACGATGTTCGCAGTGTAATGCTTTGCCTGCTCGGGGTCAATCGCTATGCTGGGGTTGTGGACAAACGACCGGCTACCGGTTCGCAAGAGTGGTGGCGCCAGCACGCGAGAGATCAGACACGGCCGGCGCCTCTGAGCGTTGATCGGATCATCGAGGCATCATTGGGGATTATCGACTCGGAGGGCCTTGGAGCGCTCACGATGAGACGGGTGGCAGCAGAGCTCGAAACCGGGGCGGCCTCCCTCTATCGCCACATTGAATCCCGAGATGCCCTGCTTATGCTCGTCATCGATCTCGTATGGGGCGAGGTCCTCCGAGCGGCGGCCTCGTCCGAGTCGCTGACCCCGCGTGGTTCGCTTATCCGCACGGCGCACTGCGCGCTCGAGGTCTATCGCGAACACCGGAACCTCGTTCCTGCACTTCAGCTCTTGCCTGTTGGCAGCCCCAGTTCACTCGCCCTACAGGAGTACATCCTGAGTCTGATTGACGCGGCGGGCATCAAGGGGCGAAAGGCGATCCTTACCCTCTACTGTCTCTCAGAATGGGTGATCGGATTCGTTCTACAAGAGTTCCAGCCGGATATCCAACGAGAGGAGGGTGGTGGATTTCCCGCCCTGCTCTCTCGTCTTGACCCTGAGATCTACCCGCTCCTCTCCGCAGCCACGAGCTCGGCAGCAGATATCTCGGTCTATGATGAGTTCGATTTTGGCCTCAACACCGTTCTGGATGGCCTGGGATTCTAGAGAGTCGCGGTGCTACCCGGCGGCATCTCCCTCAATGCGAGCGATCAAGGTCTCACGATCCGCACCCGACAGGGGAACCCGAGTGGGCACAACGCGGTCGTTGGAGACCGATGCGTCATGAAGCCCGGCGAAACGAGCGTCGAATGCCGCGTCGTAGATGCGCTGGGTTCCGACCTTCGGATCACTGAAGAAGAGACGGGCAAGCACTTTGACAAAACCCGGCGTCGCACTGCCGGTTGTCATCTTTGTCTTATTGGCGCCTGGGTTAACGGAGACAAAATCGACTTCCGGCCACTGGCGAGATAGCTCCTCCATCAGAAGCATGACCGCTTGCTTTGACTGCACGTAGACACCCATGTCGTTTCGAAACGAGGGGTTCAGTAGCCGGTTGAGTCGAAGGCGCCTCTTGCTCATACCCGCGGTCACGGTCGTGACGACTCGCGGATCAGAGGACTTCTTTACCAGTGACTCAAGGCCGACCGTAAGACGATATGCGGCCACGGTGTTTACTTCAAACTGTGGGTGAGTCTTCCTGGACCGCAGTGGGCCGGATGGGCTTAGTACGGCTGCGTTGTTGAAGAGCCGGTCGACCTGTGGCCACCGCGCAAGGATCTCTTCCACAACACGGTCTACCTGGCTTCGGTCGGCGAGGTCAGCGTAGAAGAAGTCGATCGAATCGACGAGCTCCAGCGGATGGTCCTGAAGCGCCGTCTTGGCCTCCGTGGCACGAGCTTCGTTCCTGACAATAAGACCGATCCTGTTGCCCGGCACGAGCAATCTTCGAACGACGCCAAGACCAAGTCCACTGTGACCGCCGGTGAATAGATAGTACGAATTCGTCACAAGGCCTCCGCCAAAATAATCTCTATGTAGAGATTATCGGTCAAGTCAGTCGAACTCACTAAAGCGCAATGGATTGGATCGAACCCCGCGTGAGCATAACAATCCGTTATATCTCTTCATCCGCTGTCTATGGGGCGCTCGTCCTGGTGCTGGCATATTCGGGCGCAAGGAGGCGGAGATGTTCAGCAGAGTCGTAGCCCTCATGGTCGCGTTCGGGATTGTTGCGGCAACGGCAGGCGCGCAGGAGACCGACGCGACGAGATGGTCGAGTCCGGAAGAGGCGTGGGCCCTCGCTCGAGGGGCGATGGGAGACTCTGACAGATGGGTTCCCGGCTCGAGCACGATCACCATCGAAATGCTCGATCGTAACGGCCGCTCAGATAGAACAATCGTTCTTGAACAGCAAATCCTTGAGGCCGGCGAAGACCTCGTCCTGAGCATGGTCCCAATCTCAGTGTCGAGCGGCCGATCAGGCCTGCCGACTCCGCCTACAGCCGAGCCAGACACTCGTATGGGACGCATGCCCTCCCGTGAAGCGGGCCAGCAGGCCGGTCCTGGTGCGCAACTTCCGGTCGATCCCTTTTCTCCGACCGTGGCGAGCACGGTCGCGCTTTCGGAAGCGAGGGAGGCGCGAAGCATCGGAGGGATCGATGCGGTGGAGTACGGGATCGCCTGGAGTGATGCCGACGGATCGGAGTACGTGGGGTCGATCTGGATAAACGCCGACACGGGATCCCCGGTCAGGCTTGAGGTGATCGGCGAAATGGCGGAAGACGAGATTCGCGAGTTCGAGACCATGATCAGCTATGAGGAGCAGGGCGGCGTCGTTCTCCCGGCTCGGAGCGTCACTCGTGCTTCACGACGCGTGAATCTCTTTCTTACCGCGAGAACAAGAATAAATGTCGCCTACACGGAGTATTTCGAAACAGATGGAACCCGGGCAATCGTCCTGGGTGGAATGACAGGACAGGAGGAATAGATGGCCATTGTTACTCTCTCGGACGTTCACAAGGTTTACCCGCTTGGGAAGACCGAGGTGCACGCCGTCCAGGGTGTCTCGTTCGATATCGAAGAAGGAGACTTCATCTCAATCGCCGGCCCATCCGGATCCGGCAAATCGACCATTCTCAACATGATTGGATGTATCGATACCCCAACCGAGGGTTCGGTCACGATCGACGGGACCGTCACGAACGACCTCAACGACAATGAGATCACGACTCTGCGTCATAAGGTGCTTGGATTCATCTTCCAGTCGTTCAATCTCGTTCCGGTCCTGAACGTCTACGAGAACATCGAGTTCCCGCTCCTTCTTGGGAAGAGCATTCCTGCGAAGGCCGAGCGGAAAGAGTGGATCGAGTACATCGTTGGCGAGGTTGGGCTTGACCGTTGGATGAACCACAAGCCGAACGAGCTCTCAGGTGGCCAACGCCAGCGCGTGGCGATTGCGAGAGCACTCGCGACGAAGCCACGAATCGTCCTCGCGGATGAGCCCACGGCAAACCTCGACTCGAAGACCGGCGAACAGATCATCGAACTCATGAAGCAGGTCAACACCGATCTGGGAACAACATTCATCTTCTCGACCCACGACCACACGATCGTGGAGATTGCAGACCACGTGATCCGTCTCCAAGACGGCAAGGTAATCAAGAACGAACGTCGCTCATCCTCAGACGAATCGGAGGCGATCGGCGCCGGTAGCGGCACGACGGCCGACCGGGCCGGGGAGTAGGCCATGCGAGTCTTGTTTCGAATCGCATACCGCAATCTGCGGGAACACCAGACAAAGACTTTGATCATCGGTTCGATCATCGCGCTGGGCATGCTTGTGCTGGTGGTCGGCAACTCTGTGTTGGATACGGCAACGGCCGGAATTGAGACGAGCTACACGCAGAACTTCACGGGTGACATTATCATCGCCGCTGAAGGCGTGGAGACACCGGGCCTGACGATCGACTCCGCGTTCACCGCTGAGGGCGCGACGCCGATCATTCCAGACTTCGACGAAACGGTAGCCTATCTCACCGGGTACGACGGGGTATCGGCGGTCAATCCACTCATCCTCGGAATCGCCAGCGCGCAGATTGAAGGCACGGGCTTTGGCATTGTCCAGCTCTACGGTGTCGATCCTGAGCGGTATCAGACCTTCTTTCCGGACAACATTCGATTACTCGAAGGCTCGTTTTTGACGCCGGAGCAGGACGGGGCAATCGTGCTTTCAACCGCCTCGCTCGAAATGCTTGAGGAAACGGCAGCCCGAAACATCGGCGTTGGAGACCGTATCCTCGTTACCGCGCAGAACGAGATAACCGGCACAAAGATTCGGGAGCTTGAAATCGCAGGCATCTTTGAGTTCATCGCGGAAGCACAGACTCTGCAGCTCGTCTCGTTTATCAGTCTGACCGACATCAGGATCCTGAACGGAATGACGGCACAGGTGAGCGATGCGGTGATTGCCGCGGCCGACTTCTCTTCTGATGAGGATTCGCTCTTTGGCGGCGGCGGCCTTCTTGGCGATACGACTGCGGCGGCCGGAACGTCAGATGATCTCTTTGGCGGCGGCCTTGTTGAAGCCGTTGAGACAAGCGATTCAGAGATCGATTTCGAGTCGATCCTGGGAGACACGAGTCAGCGTGACCTCCTAGGTCAGACCGACGAGTCGGCCTGGAACTACATCCTGCTGCGACTCGACAACCCCGATCAGGCCGAACGAATGGTCGCAGAGTTAAACCGAGAGTTTAGTGCCGGCGGAATGGAACTCGTCGCCTTTGAGTGGATCGACGGCGCGGGCACGGTGGCGCAGCTCACCAACACACTCAAGATCGTCTTCAACTGGCTGATCGTCGTCGTCGCGGTTGTTGCGGTGATCATCATCATGAACACGCTCGTGATCTCAGTGACCGAGCGAATCCCGGAGATTGGGACGATGAGAGCGATTGGAGCGCGCAGAAACTTCGTACGCCGAATGATCGTCGCTGAAACGCTGATGATTGCCGTTGTCTTTGGCAGCGTGGGTATCCTCGCCGGCATGGGCGTGACAGGTATCCTTGGTGCGACCGGGATTGAGAGTTCAAACCAGGTGTTGCAGATCTTCATGGGCGGCCCCGTCCTGAGCCCGGTGGTTTCCACTACCTCAGTCGTGCAGTCTTTCGCCGCAGTAGTCCTGGTAGGCATCTTCGCGAGCCTCTACCCGGCAAGCATCGCACTCGGCATTCAGCCGGTCACGGCGATGAACCAGAACTAGGAGGAGCCATGACAACGCTGAAAATGGCAATACGAAACATCCTACGTCAGAAGAAGCGAACCATCCTTCTTGGCGGTGCGATCGCATTCGGAGTGATGATAATCACGCTTGTGGGAAGCCTCACCTCCGGCCTGGCGGTCAACGCCAACCGGACCTTCACGAACCTGTTGGGGGGGCACATCTATGTCTCCGGCTCCGAGGTTACGGCGAGCGGACGCGAGGTGACCGTGGTTCGCGATGTCGCCTCACTCGAAGAGGCGCTCCTCTCTATTGAGAATGAGATCGAAGAGATTCACTTTAGATCGCAAGCCGGGGGGGAGATGATCTTTGGTTCCGCCACGGAGCCGATCCAACTCTCCGGCGTCGACTGGGATAGCGAGACCACGCTGCGATCAAATCTCGACCTCACGCAGGGGAACATCGCGGATGTCCAGCTTGAGGATACGATCATCGTGCCGGAACCCGTGTTGGATGCGCTCGGCGTCGTGATGGGAGAGTCGGTGCTCGTTCGCCTGACAAGCATCACCGGCCAACAGACCGTAGGTGACTTTGTCATCCGTGGGACGGTCGCGGACGCTGGTAACTTCGGACTGGCGTCGGGCTATGTGAGCCGGAGCTACTTAAACGGGATCATCGGAATGACTGAAGATCAATTCCAGCGGGTCAACATCGGCCTCGTTGATACGACACTCGTTGATTCAGTTGCACAGACACTCGAAAGCGAGCTGATTCTCCTGGGCAAGCTCGAGATCGTGGAAGAGGAGGAAACGGGAGGGCCACCAAACCCGGCCATGATGATGCAGGGGATGGGCTTTGGTTTCCAGGTCGACGAAGAGGATCGATGGGAGGGAACCAGATTCGTCGTAACGACGATTAACGACACGATGGAGCCGGTCCTCACAGTGGTGAACCTTTTGGATCAGGTTGCACTGGGACTCTTTGTCGTGCTCCTGACCATCACCATGGTGGGTCTACTCAACACGTTCCGAATGATCCTCATCGAACGAACCCGCGAGATCGGAACGATCAGAGCGGTTGGCATGCAGCGTAAAGAGGTACGGAACATGTTCCTCTTCGAAGCGCTGACGCTCGCGGTCGTTGGTGCGGCTGTTGGCATGATTCTGTCGATCGCCCTTGGAGCGGTGTTCGGCGCGATCCCGTTTGGGTCGGGCAACCCCGCCTTCTCTGTCTTCCTTGACGGCGACACGCTCGCCTTTCCATTCAACCTTGGGAACGTCATCGTGACGCTCGCCATTCTCACCGCCGGAACGTTGTTCTCGGCATATTTGCCCGCACGTCAGGCAGCACGGATGCGCCCGGCCGACGCTCTTCGGACCAGCTACTAAGGAGTCTCTATGAAGAAGATACGAATCATTGCCGCTGCGATCATGATCGCAGCGATCGGACACGCCGCGGCGGCGCTTACCGTTGAAGAGGCACAGGCCGTTCTCACCGACCTGGACGATGTGCGCAACTTTGAAGAGAACGACTTTGCCGCGGTAATGCGGTTCACGAGTGAAGACCCGGAAGAAGGGGTCGAGCAGCAGGTCGTTCAGCAGTTCCGGCGTGACGGCGAGGACAAGTTTCTCATGCTGATCCAGGAACCGGCGGTACAGCTCGGCCAGGGCTACCTCCGCATTGAGGACGGTCTCTGGTTCTACGATCCGGAGAGCCGCCAGTTCACCTTCACATCGCTCGAGGAGCAGTTCTCCGGAACGGACGCCAGAAACTCAGACTTTGGCACAAGCAACTACGCGGACGACTACGTCGTCACATCTGTGGAAGAGGGAACGCTCGGCAGCTTCCAGGTCTACATCCTCGACCTCATGGCGACCAGCAACGAGGTAACGTATCCGACTGAGAAGATGTGGATCACGCGTGACCTCTACCTTCCACTCAAGATCGAGTCGTACAGCGAAGCGGGACGTTTGCTTCGGACGTCGCTCTTTCCGAGCTACGCGAGAGCCGGAGGTAACTACATCGCGACGCGCATGATCTTTGTAGACGAGCTCATCGAGGGCCGGCGGACTCAGATCGAAATCAGCGACATATCGCTCTCAGACATCCCCGATACCGTCTTCACCAAGGCCTACGTCGAGCGCGTAAACAGGTAGGAAGATGAACAAGCAAAGACAACTTAGGAACCAAACCGGGCAAACAGTCGTAGCAACGTTTGCGGCGATCGCACTCTTCGTCGCTGCGCCTGCTTTCGCCCAGATCGAAACCGACGAGGACGCACTGTTCGGTTCGCCGATCTCAACGAACGAGGACGAGCTGTTCGGTACGAGTAGCGAGGAGGAGACGTCTGCGAGTTCGGGCACTCCGGGCGAATCGGCGAACGAGGAGGACCTCTTTGGTGGAGGCGGCGCGCTCATCACCGATGTACAGGAGACGACCGAGGACATCGCGGCGATCCTTCTCACCTCAGACGAGACGCAGATTGGTGGTCGCTTCTCCTTTGGAACCACCGGGGCTGTCGGCTGGGATGACATTGGTGATGTGGCCTCGGAGATCACCAACCCGGACACGCTCGACCTGAGCACGGCGCTCTCCACACAGCTCTTCTTGGATGCTCGACCAAACCAGGACCTCCGTGTCTTTGCCAAGGCGACCGTCAGCGCCCCCTTCGACACGACCGACGCCCCAGAAACCGATGACGATCCGGAGGAGCGTCGGTTCGAAGATGTCGTTCAGGTTGATGAGATGTTTGCGGATCTGGATTGGAACGACGCGGTCTACTTCAGAGCAGGGAAGCAGACGTTGAACTGGGGAGTTGGCCGCTTCTTCAGCCCTGCTGATCTCCTGAATATCGCAGAGATCGACCCGGAGGATCCGGAGGCCGAGTTAGAGGGGCCCATTGCGATAAAGACGAGTGTTCCATTCGGGACGACAGCCGGCTACCTCTATGTCCTTCCGGAGTTTGCGGATGAACCCTTCGACATTGGGCTCGCGCTCAGGGGTGAGACGGTATTTGGCGGGACAGAAGTGACGAGCGGAATCGTCTACCAACGCGACATCGCACCGGCCGGGATGGTGACAGCCTCTACGTCGATTGGAGACGTGGCCGTCTACGCGGAAGGCGTCTTGAGTTACGGCTCGAATCGCACCTTTGTAGAAGAGAGCACG
>JANQQY010000186.1 GCA_028284845.1 Spirochaetales bacterium | reverse complement strand
TCTTAGCGCAAGCCCCTTGTTCATGGACGAGGCTGTGCGCGCCGGGAGGGCGTACTATCGGGTGAGCGCGATCAACGGCTGGGGCGAGGGCATGCCGAGCTTCGTTGCGGTTCCGTTCGAGCGTTAGTCATTGCCGACTCCGAACGGCGCGCGCGGAGGACCTCTATCGTTTTGCTACCTCGAAGCCAAAGAGATGTACGAGCCGTGAGCCCCAGCTCTCGACAGGCGTGAAGCGGATGGCTGTGACCGGCTCTTCCGGGAGATCGACGTAGACCAGTCGATGGTGACATTCCTCCGCCTCGTAGACCATCTGCCATGCGCTGTTCATTTCGGCCTCGATCGTGAATCGACGAACCAGACTCTCTGCGACCGGGGTTGGCGGGTCGTTCAGCGGGTAGTTGCACTTCATCCGGTGATCCCGGTAGTAGCGGCTGAGGTTGCTGTCGAACAGAAGGCGTGCGTGTCGAAGCGGGGTAGGCGAGGACATCCTGATCATTACCTGATCGCCCGGCGCACACCAGAATCCGTTGTCCGCCTCTTCAATCACTCGGTCGTTACCGCTGACCAGCGCGGCCGGATCGGCTGTCGCTGAGGTCTCATACCACTCGGTGGTCGTCCGCTGTCCGCATCTGAGTCCGCTCGAGAAGATCTCGTTGTCGTCCGGGTAGAGCGTCCGGGCGAGGCGGATGTCGTATGTCGAGCCCGTGTTGGTGGCTTCGATCGTGGCGCCGTCCGGGAGCGACGCGCTTCGACTCCGACCGGGGAGATAGACATCTTGCTCCATCAGCGACTGCTGCAGCTCGGCGAGATGATTCTCGTAGACGCCTCTTGGACTCGTCTTGTGCCTGACGGCAATCGAGGCGGCGGTTCCTGCTGCCTGGCCGAGTCCGGCGCAGGTTCGCATCACTCGCGAAGACGAGAGGGCGATGTGACTCGCGCTGATGTTGCGACCGGCGCAGAGCAGGTTCGCAACGTTCCGCGAGTAGAGTGAGCGGTAGGGGATGCCCCATGGTGACGGCGATGGGTGGAAGATGGTGGGCTCTCCCGCATAGAAGAACCCCTCCGGCGCGTGGTCGTCCATGCTCCATCCCGCGTAGGCGATCACGTCGTCAAATTGGCCGCCGGCCTCCACCTCCGATTGCGTGATGATGTGGTCGCCTACGTAGCGTCGGCTCTCCCGCTTTCCGGGTAGGAAGCCCATCCAGTCGAGCTTCCAGTGACCCGATCCCGCCTCCTCATTCTTCGCGCGGACGTACTCCCACACACCGGTCGCGATGCCAAGCAGATCATCTCGGTTCCGTTCTGTATCCGCGATGGAGTCGCCGGTTCCGCCCATCTCGAGCCACCAGAAGTTGTTGCTCCCTCCAAGCTCGATGCTACGACCGGGTCCAATGTCGCGTGCTGAGATGCTGTGTGAGAACCAGGGCGGGACGAACTCCTCCGGTTCCGTCGTTTCCTTTAGCTGGATCAGGCACGACATTCCCATCGTCTTGCTGTCCGCCGTCGCTGGGGCGTGTGACTCGCCAAACTCTGCCCGTGCCTCGCGACCCCATCGCGTCTCCGCGCCACAGATTGGCGCAAGGATTGAGTCGCCGGAGCAGTCGATGAAGATCTCCGCCTCGACCTCGTGAAAGGTCTGCGTCGTCAGCTGCCACCCGCGTACGGAGACAAGTCGCCGCCGGTCCGCCATGCCGTCGGTGCCGCTATCCGACGCCGTGTCGGCGCGTGGCGAGGCACCCTCCGCGGGTCGTGCCATCCCATCCATCACCGACGTGTTCAGAAGCATTGTGATGTTTGGCTCCCGCGCCACGAAGTCGTGGAGGAGCGCACTCCATTGTGAGTAGTTCTTACTCGGGTTCCGATAGATGTTCTCGAGCTCAATCTCTTCGATGATTCCGGTCTCGCGCATGTTGGCGCCGAACGCGCCGCAGATCCACATGCGGATCTCCTCGCTCGCGTTGCCGCCGAGTACCGGACGGTCGTGGATGAGGGTGACTCGCGATCCTGACCGCGCCGCCGCGATCGATGCGCAGATTCCGGACATCCCGCCACCGACCACACAGATATCGCTCTCGTGTGAAATCGTATGAAATGCGCTCATCAGTCCCCCTCCTGACCTACGCCAGACCCAATCGGCTGAACTGGCAGGGAGGCGCCTCGTGCCTGGCAAGGAGGTCCGCGAGCGTCGCGACAAGCCCCTCCTCCTGCGCCTCATCCCGAATGGGCCGCTCTTGTCGTGGATCCACGCTGAGGTCAAAGATCAGATTGAAGTCCGGTGCGTCGCGATGCTTGTGGCTCGGGCGCTCAATTCTGAAGTGCGGAACTCCCCCCGCGGAAGGCAGGAATGATCCCGCCTCGGCGCTTTGCGCCGCCCCCTTATTGCCACGAAGCGTGTTGCGGAGATCCCCGGAGTGGAGGTGGACCTTCGATCCTTCGATTGGCTGCCGAGTGTAGGTGAGACGGCCATTGGTCATCGACACATCCTTCCCGAAGTAGCCGTACAAGATCCAGTCGTGATGCTCGCCGTCCGCCTTCAACACGTTCACGATCGACTTCCCATGTGCCTGCGTGAGTGGGGCGGCGCCGTGGAGGTCAAGGATCGTTGGCGCGAGATCGATCGTTGTGGTCAGCGCCTTTCGTCGGCCAGGTTCTACCCCGGGCGCAACGACGAACATCGGAATCCTGGTGAGCTCGGCGTAGTCGAACATGTAGTTCTTGGCCCAGAATCCGTGCTCTCCAAGGAGGTGCCCGTGGTCGGATGTCACTATCAGCGTCGTGTCGTCCCACATGTTGAGCTCGTCCATTCGGTCAAGAAACTTCCCGAGCCAGGCATCCGCCATGGTGAGCGTTGCCGCGTAGCGTCGCCGGATGTGCCGAACGGCCGCCTCATTATCGTGGACCGGATCGAGGCGGTCGTAGGCGGGCCAGTTGTAAAACGGTCCGGTCCAATCGTCGTTGTAGAGGTCGCGGTAGTTCTGTGGTGAGTCGAACGGCTCGTGGGGATCGAACACCTCAAGGTGGAGATGCCAGCCGTCGGTCTCGTGGTTCGTCTCCAGGAACTCGATCGCTCGCTCAAAGCATCGGGGCGTCGAGTAGCTCAGGTCGTCTTCGGTGTCCATCATCGCGCGGTTGCGCCAATACTCAGGTCTGACACCTCCCTTGCCGCGCGTTCCCGGCGGCGGATCCGGGGTATCGACCACCGGTCGCCACTTGTCTCCCTCCTGCCCACGTTCGAACTCCCACGAGTCGAAGAGGTCGTGGTATCCGTCGCCCCCAAGATGGAAGTAGTGGTAGTGATCGGTGATCATATGGCTGTGCACGCCCGCAGAACTGCGGGCCACGGTTGGCATGCACTCGTCCCATGATTCGATGGGACCCCACGGCGTCTCGAGGAAGTTCACGCGACCGGTCATCAGTTCGCGCCGTGCCGGCATGCACGGCATGCTGCCGCACCAGTGATTGTCGAATACGACTCCCCGCGACGCCAACTGATCGAGCGCGGGAGTCTGAATCCAGCTCTCGGCGTATGCGTTGAGATAGTGTCGATTGAGAGAGTCCATGAGGATGAGAATCGTTTTCATTTGTTTCTCCGTCGGTCTCTCACTCTACAGTGAGTGCGGGGGGAGGTGAACCGTCCTGAGCAGTGCGGCAACGACCTGGGAAAACGGCACAGCCGTGAGCGTTGACTGACCTGCCTGACCCTCGCTATCGGTAGGTATGCAACGAGAGTTTGCGTCCGAGAAGGTCGAGCGTCGTGATCCGGTCAGCGGTCGAATCGTGATTCAATGGACCGCGTCCGTGGCCCGCGACAATCACCTCTACTTCACATCGCCGAGCGTCACGAGTGACGATCGCTGGCTGGTGATCCTGAGCGAGAGAACCGGTCCGGCCAATCTCTATGTGCTCTCCCGACCAGACGGCCACTTCCGCCGGGTTTCAGAGAACAGTGGTGGAACTCAGCGTAGCTATTGCTGGCCCTCCGGCGGCCACTTTGGTCTGAGCAAGGCATCGCCGGTTCTTGATCCGATGCACAACCGCCTCTTCTACATCCAGGACGAGACCATCTTTCGTGCCGACCTCGATGCCGCAGCCGAGCCGCGCGCACTCTGGCGACATCCTCCCGGCTGGTGGTCCGGCTTCACTCACGTCTCGCCCGACGGCAAGAGCCTCTGCGTTCCGCTTGCGCATCCCTTGGCTTTCCCTGACGGCCTCTGGCACCAGAGGCAGCAGCTCAAGCTTGTGCCCCAGGTCATGCACGAGATCGCCGCGTGGACCTCGCTCTACCTGATCGACACCGACTCCGGGGTCGCGAGCGAGCTTGCCCAGGTCCCGTTCTGGGTGACACATGTCCAGTTTGACCCACTCAATACGGGACGACTGATCTTCAACCAGGAAGGCGAACGCGTTTCACATCACTCCCGGATCTGGTGCATGGAGCCGGACGGTAGATATCAGCCGCTCTACAACGAGCCGGAGGACGAGTTCGACAACCATGAGAACTGGTCTACCGACGGTTCGATGATCGTCTATCACGGTACCCGAAGTGGGGTCCCTCTGATGGCAGCCCGCACCTGGGAAGGATCTCTTGAGTTCGAATGGATGCTTCCGGATCACCGGATCGGTCACACGACTCCCAACGCTGACGCGAGTGGGTTTGTCACAGATGGCGGTGGCTACGTCTCCGAGTTTCGGCGTGCGGGGGACGGGACCATTGAGCAGACGATCCTCTGTGAGCATCAGGCGACATCGGGCCCATATCTTGACCAGGACGATCACGTGCATCCACTCACAACACCTGACGGGCGGTCGGTCGTTTTCTCGAGCAATCGGGATGGGGTGTCGAACGTCTACGAAGTGCCGCTGGGAATCGAGTAGCAGGACGCAAAAACAGCACTACCGCGAATCCCAAGGGACGAAGTTCTGATGCCATAATGGGGAATGGATCTGTTCGCCCACCCCCGCCTTGGGCTTTTTATGCACTGGGGTCTCTACTCTCTTGGGCGTTGGCACGAGCAGGAGATCTGGCGATGGCCGGTTCCAAAGCCTGAGTACGTCAAACGGTTGAGTGCATGGGAGCCGCACGCCTTTGATCCGGGTGAGTGGCTCGACTTCGCGCAGGATGCCGGCATGGACTACCTCTGCATCACCGCCAAGCACATCGACGGCTTCTGCCTCTGGCCGAGCGAACAGACAGAGTTCTCAGTTTCATCAGCACACGATCAGCTCGACATCGTTGGCTCACTTGCTGATGAGTGCCATATGCGCGGCATTGGGTTCTGCATCTACTACTCGATTCCGGACATGCACCACCCTGCCTACCCCCATGCCGGCAATCCGTACGAACTGGACGCGCCACGCGACGGTGAGGTCGCAGACAGAGCGGCATATCTCAGCTATGTGACGGCGCAGGTTGAGGAGCTCTGCACATGGTACGGAGCCGTAGATGCCTTCTGGTGGGACGCGAACGTGCAGGGTTGGCAACTGCCGGAGGTGAACGCGCGAATCCGCGAA
>JANQQY010000492.1 GCA_028284845.1 Spirochaetales bacterium | reverse complement strand
GAATCTGCAGGCTCCCTTCTGTCTCGCGAAGCTCCACACGCCCCGTTGTTGAGCGCGACTGTATATCTCCATCAATCCGGGTCAGCGCCTGGCTACCGGTCGTCGTACGGATCGTGACTCGCCCTTCGACCTCCTCAATCTCAACCCGTCCGGTCGTGGAGCTGACCTGCAGGTCGCCGTTGACCGAGTCAATCGTGATTCTACCCGTTGTCGTTTCGACGCTGGTGTCGCCCACGATGTCTCGCACGTCGACGGAACCGGTGCTCGTTTCAATCTCGATCCGGTCCGATTCAAGGTCGCGGACTTCGATATCCCCGGTCGAGTTGTCGAGTTCAATCTCCGTCTCTATGGGTACCTGAAAGATAAGCCTTGCATTGTGCGGGGCTCGGAAGAGGGAGAACTGGCTCTCAACCCATACGCGAACGGTCGAGCCGCTTCTCGAATGGAGCACGGTGTAGCTCCGTGGGTAGTTTTGGATCTCCATCGAAATCGATGATCCTCGGACTGCATCAACCTCAATATCAAAGGTGCCACCCTCAACGATGAGCTCTGTAATGCCGTTGTAGTCGAAGTCACCCTCTTCACGAGAGCCTCGCGCTGCCGCGAGAGACACAACGGTTAGTAGAATTGCCACTGTCAGCGTGAGTCGCCTCATGTTGCCTCCTGTTATTCAATGTCCACAGCGATCCGGTTCTGTCACGCTCTCTTCTTCCGGCATTCCGTGCATCCCAGAACATGGACGTGCTTCTTGCCGGGCTTCTCGAACATTCGCGCTACTACGTAGCCTTCGGCCGGAATCGACTGTGAGCACACAGGGCAGATGCGGACGTGTTCGTCATTCGCAGGGTAGCAGTACTTGCAGCCGAACATGTGTGCCAGTGAGTCCTCCGAGCGTCCCCGCCTTCCCTCCGAGTATACGATGCTGTGGACCGTCTCACCCTTGCGGAGCATCGAATTGCAGAGCGGGCACGGGCGCAATACCTCGAATCTGTCCCTCGACTTATCGGCCATCCGATTCGAGAGAGTTGAGAAGTCGTTCTTCCCAAGGCGGATCAACGTATAGATCAGAGCGGCGACGATGACCACCATCAGCGCCATGATCAGGCCGGTCATGCGGGCATACTACCAGATTCAACGGGCGCCGGTTACACTCGATCAATGGCCACGCTCTTTGTTGTGTCCACGCCAATTGGGAATCTGAACGACATCACCTTTCGCGCCGTAGAGATTCTTCGATCGGTCGGGGCCATCGCCTGCGAGGATACTCGGCATAGCCGGAAACTCCTCGACCACTACCAGATCCGGAAACCACTTCTGAGCGCGCACAGCCACAACGAGAGCCAGGGCGCAGAGGCGATCCTCAGGCGACTCCGGGCCGATGAGGACGTCGCCTACATCTCGGATGCCGGTTCTCCGGGCGTCAGCGATCCCGGGCGCGTGCTGGTTCGGCTCGTTCGAGATGCGGGTTTCAGCGTTGTTCCTGTCCCGGGCGCGTCCGCCGTGACCGCTCTTATGAGTGCCAATGGTTTCGCGGGGAAGGCGGTGACCTTTGAGGGCTTCCTCTCACCAAAGCAAGGCAGACGACGAAATCGGCTCGCAGAACTCCTTTCGCGGGAGGAATCGTTTGTTTTATACGAGTCTCCACATCGCGTGCTGAAGTTAATGGCAGACCTCACCGATCTTGATCCTGTACGGGGAGTTCTTCTCGGGCGCGAGCTCACGAAGTTGCACGAGGAGATCATTGAGGGCACGTCGAGTGAGGTACTTGGCGTTCTTCAGGGTCGGGATACGATCAAGGGTGAGATTACGATCCTTGTCGGCCCTCCCAAAAAGGGGTAATATGTGGGCGCTCTGGTGCCGATAAGAACAATAAGGAAGGATCTGCAATGACCATTGAGCGATTGGGTCCCGTTGACCCGGTACAGCGCTACTCGCAGACTGACAAGACCAAAGCACCTCAGCGCAAGAGCGAGAGCGACTCCGTAGCGTTCAGCGATGAAGCGAAGGCAAAGGCAGAGATCTTCAGAGTCTCTGAGCAGGTCAAGGCCACTCCTGACGTTCGACTCGACCGAATTGAAGAAGTACGAAGAAAGCTTGAGGATCCGAACTACATCGACAACAAAGTCGTTGAGAGTGTTGCCGAACAGATCATGGACATGTTCGATCTGTAGGAATCACCTCTGGTGATTGGTATACGAGAGGCAGAGACTTGGTCGCTGCCTCTTTTTTTTGGCAGGTAGACATGAGCGATCTTATCCTTAGTTTCCCAAGCACCGTTGTTTTTGGTTCCGACGTCGTACAGCGAATTGGGCAGATCGTCGAGAAGCTTGGCAGTCGATGCTTCATTCTGACCGAAAGTGTACTGCGACAGCACGGTACGATTGATCGAATTGAAGATATCTTGGATCGACGCTCAATCAGCCACCTTGTCTTTGATGAGATTGGGCCCGGCGTCAGCACAAAGGCACTGGAGAAGCTGATCTCCGTCACCCGTGCGAGTCAGGCCGAGGTCATCATTGGCGTTGGGGGTATGCGCGTGCTCGGTGCGGCGCGGATTGTTGCTGCGGCATCGCGTGAGCATGAACTCGGTGACGTCCTTGCCGGACGCGTTACAAACCGGTCCCACGTCGCCTACGTTGAAGTCCCGGCATCGTACCGCAATCACTTTATGCTTCAAGACCGATGTGTCGTCACCGACGGCACGACCCGCCATCCCATCGTCGTTCAGCTTCCCGAATCAACGACGAGCGCCGTCATCGTCGACCCCAATCTCACACTCACCATGTCGCCCAAGTACGCGGCCGCCGCCATGCACGACACAATGCTCGCGGCCGTTGAGGGATACGTCTCAATCCGCTCGTCGTTCCTCTCGGATACCATGCTGATTGACGCGATCTCCCGGCTCGGTCAGGCGTTGCGCGGTATCATCGAGACTCCGAACGAACCCAAGCACCGCGTCATGGCCAGCGAGGCCGGCATGTTGACCGCGCTCGCACTCGCCTCGACGAGCCAGGGAGTCGGCGGTGCGCTCTCCTACGCGATCAACAGTGTCCATTCGGTCCCCAAGAGCTGGGTCGCCACGGTTCTCCTGCCTCATGTGCTTGATACGACCGTCCTCTCCCGACCGGACAAGCTCAAGCGGGTCGCTCACGCGTTGGGAGAAGAAGTCCGGGAGCTCAAACCCGCCGACGCCGCCTATCAGGCGAGTGCCGCGGTCCGTCGCTTGATTGGGCTTCTCGAGTTGCCCGGCCGTCTGCGCGAAATGGACCTCGCGATTGATGATCTCGTGGACGTCGCGGAGATCGCTGCTGCGATGGACATGAGCTCAAGCGCGCCGGTCCCCCACACGACCAGTGATCTCTACGACCTGATCAAGCTTGCGTTCTGACCCTACTCTGTGATTTCGATTCGGAAGCTCCGAAGTCTTGCTGAAACCACTCGCGACAGAAAAGTGGCCCGACTCGTCGAAGTTTGGATCCGCGAGGGGGACCTTGGATCGAGGGCGTTCGAGCGGGAACTCCTCTCCCTCATTTCTGCCGACACTCGCTACCCTGAGGAGATAAGGAGCGCAGCTGCACGTGTGGACCTCAGCTCGACTGAAGCGAGCGATGTTCGAACGATTCGCGCGCTCGACCAACTCCGCGGCCACTTGTCCGCGTTTCTTCGTCTGGAGCCTGCAGAATGGGACCTCGTGGCGCCTCACCCAGGCGATGCCCGTGATCCGGTTGATGTCCGGACGTCATCCGCGGGCGGCGACGCGATCGCTCTCTATCTGGAGTCGCTTCGATCGCCGTTCAACGTAGGGAGCATCGTGCGGACGGCCGCCGCCTTTGGCGTGAGATGTGTAGGGTCGTCGCCAGACACCCCGCCATTCTCTCATCCACGAGCAGTACGCTCCGCGATGGGCGCTGGACACCGTCTTGATCTGTGGCAAGGGGGGTTCGCGGAGTTTGAAGAGCGCCTGGTCGACCGATCTGTCGTCGCGCTCGAAACAGGAGGCGTCGATATCTATCGGGCGACCCTCCCACGGCACGCGATCCTGGTTGTGGGATCAGAAGAGTTGGGTGTTAGTCCGGATCTGCTCGAGCGTGCGGATCTTCGGGTGAGTGTCCCGCTACGCGGAAGCAAGGCGTCGCTCAACGTGGGAGTTGCGCTTGGGATTGCTCTCTCAGTGTGGGACTCTCAGGCTACCTGAGTGCCTTCTCAATCTCCGGTTGGTTAAAACCAACGATGACTCGGCCGTTCACATCGATCACCGGCACGCCCTGCTGACCCGACTTTCGCACCATCTCGTCTGCGCGGCGCGGATCCTTCGATACGTCGTATTCCGTGAACTTGATTCTTTTCTCGCGGAACCAGTTCTTGGTCTTGGTGCAGTAGGTGCACGAGGGCGTGGTGTAGACTGTAATTGCCATTGCTACCGCGTTCCTTTCTGTTCGCGCTCGAACATGTTTTCCAGGCGAGTGCGAAGCGTGTCGATCTGCTCCTGACTCTGGAGGTTGAACTCCGCCATCACGTCCTGATCGAACTGGTCGAAGTCGAACTCTTTGTGCTTCACATCTGAGAGGACGTTTGCCATGTAGACGGTGAAGACGACGTCTTTGTGTTCGGGTGGGCAGTCTCCCGGGTGATGGTGATACTCGATGGCCCGAACCAGCGCCTCAGGGAAGTTCCACTTTCGCGCTATGCGCCCACCAATTTCTGCGTGATTGAGACCGCTTGAGAGGTCTTCGAACAAGTCGGTTGGGATGCCCTTGTCACGGCAGAATTGCTCAATCCGGTTGATCATCTCCGGGTGCGTCGAACTGAAGATGATCTTGCCCATATCGTGCAGGATGCCGCCGGCGTAGACGTCATCAAGGATCTCGCGACGCTTCGTGACGCTACGAGCGAGATGGTATGCGTAGTAGGCGGTACGGTAGGAGTGCTCCCAGAGAGCCTTGGTTTCGGCGGACTCGGCACCAAGTACCTGTTGCGCTCCGTACTTGTAGAGGAGGTTGTTCAGGCCGCGTAGGCCGACCAACTTCACCGCCTCAGCAATATTGTCGACTCGTTTTGGCAACATAAAGGCGACCGAGTTGACCTCTTTCAGGAGATCCGCTGTCAGCGCCGGATCCATCGCGACATCTCGTGCGATGTCCGAGATCTCCGTGTCCGGTTCCGCAATCTTCTTTTGGAGGCTTACGATCGCCTCCGGGAAACGAGGCAGACTATCGATCTCTTGGACCAGTTTCTCACTGATCATGTCGAGGTTGTCCGCCTTCACCTGATCCATCGGTATGACGATGCGTGCGATCGTCTCGCCGTTCTTGGTGTCGATGTCGAAGGCGTCCTCATCCAGACCGATCTTCTTGAGCATCAAGACCATGATCACAATCCCAAGGCCTGCGCCTTCGGAATCGTCGAGGACTGTCGTCATCGCTTCCTCGAGCGAGTCGAATGCTCTGGAACGCGCGATGCGATCGTAGACTCGGAACTGCTCTCGCTTGGTGATCTCCGTGTTGTTCGCGACGTAGAGGTTGAGCCTTCCACCCCTGGTGTGAAAGATCACCTTGATGTAGAGGCCCTCTTCCTTCTGCTTGTCCAGGAAGTGGTTGATATTGTCGAGGGTT
>JANQQY010000081.1 GCA_028284845.1 Spirochaetales bacterium | reverse complement strand
AGGCCGAGACCAATCGAGCCCGCTCGGCGCGAAGGGCGTTCCGCTCGTCGAGCGTTCGTTGCAGTTCGACCTGGAGGGTCTCCGCCTCGAGTTCCAGCTGAAGCTGCTCGGAGGCGGAGATGGCGGCCTCTGAGCGGAGTTCGCTCACCTCGTTCGCAAGGTCGGATCGCTCCCGGACCAGTGCCGCGAACTCATCCTCCGGCACGAGTTCGATACCTGGGATCTCATCCGGGGTCTCGTTGCGTGCGAGGCTCAGGTCGGTTTGGAGCTGTGCGATCTCTGCATTGAGTTGTTCTATTCGAAGATCGCGGGCATCGACCTCGACCTGCACAGCAGCCCGAATCGCCTCTTCCTGGGCGAGAAAGGCTGCTCGCTGTGCGTCGAGGCTGACCGTCGTCCGATCCGCTATATCTCGCGCCTCAGCCTCAGATCGTCCGAAAATGACGTAGTCGGTCATCGCGTATCCGAGCCGAAGAATGTCGCTGACGATCTGGCCGGAGTCGGGCGCCGTGGAAGGCAGTTGGTCGAGAGCCTCTACGTACTCCTCGAGTGCCGCCTGGTACTCACCGGCCGCGGCGAGTGTGGATGCGCTCGCGGTACCGGACTGAACAATCTCTCTGTCCGTCGTCCGGATCTCCTCAACGGCGTCCTCTCGTTCCTGTTGTACGACCTGCTCGTGCGCCTCGGATACTTCCGGAAGCGTTTCCAGCAAGACTTCAAAGGTCTCACGAGCGCTTGTCGCGTCTGCGGCGCCCTGCGCTTCGTCACTCAGGCGCCGAATCTGGCTGATGAGACGCAGCTCCTGCGTAATCGAACGAGCCTCCTCCTCTTCTGCCTCGGCGTCGGCAAGAACGAGCGTTCGCAGTTGTCGTAGCAGGAAGAGATCGGTAGCGCGACGCCTCGAGAGGCTCTCAATCTCGAGGACCTGGTCCTCGTTCAGAAAGGCCGTCAGCGCGTCGATGCGCTCCAAGGCCAGATCGCTCTCGCCCGCCACGATACCGGTTTGGACATCTTCGATCTGACCGATGATCTGGTTTTGGATCGCGTCGATGTTTTCCTGCTCGCGCGAGAGTTCGGCCAGTTCTCGTTGTGCCGCCTCGAGGTCCGCGCTCGCCGTGACACGGGCCACTTCGAGCACTCGTGTCTGTCGCTCAAGTTCGACCCGAAGGTCCTCCTCGCGGGCCTGGAACTCGGCCAAGATCTCCTGGCGCTGCTCCTCGAGCTCAGTGAGTCGACTCTGATACTCGTTGCGAAGATTGTTTATCTCGGTCTGGAGGGCCATGCGCTCCTCGTCCAACTCTGCCTGGAACGCCGCAATCTGTTGCTCGTAGAACGCCTCTCGTTCAGCCTCGAACGCTTCCATGAGGCGTTCGATCTCGTCGTTGTCAATGCCTTCGGCGATCAGTCGGGCTCGCTCGGCGTCGATCTCGGCCTGAATCTCGGCACGCAGCTCCTGCTCTCTCGTCGCAAGCCGTTCCTCGATATCAGAATCCAGTTGGGCCCGTTCGACCTCGAGTTCCCGAAGCTGCTCGCGGACCGTCTCGATCTCTCGCTCCTTCGCGAGTATCTGCTCCTGAGACTCTGCGCGGAGCTCTCGAATGAGCCGCCCCTCAATGCTCGCGTACTCAATCGCCGCGTTTTGCACACCGGCTTCCTCGCGCTGAAAGGAGCTCCGAAGTACGAGTACACTCACCAGTATCACAACTATCGCCGCACCGTTTACAATGGCGGGCATGAGCAGACCCGGCCTCGCCGACTTGCGGTCGAAACTTGCCTCTTCTGCTGGAAGCCGATTCTCTGAGGAGAGTTCGTCGATGTATTCCCTGACTTCTCGCTTCTCGTCGTCGGAGAAGCCGCTTTCAAGTTCCAACTCGTCAATCTGTTCGCGTTCGTCCGACATAGGTGCCCCCGCGAAAGATACCACAAGCGGTCCCGACCGTACTACATTGACGATGATGCGCCGTGTCGCGATTGCACTCCTTCTATTCGTCTTTGGGACGCCCCTCTTTGGCCAGTACGCGGAGACGCTTTCAGTCATCGCGGAGTCTTCCACCATCACGCTCGACGAAGCGGTCTGGCTCGTTGGGAGTGCGGCCGGTAGCCTTGGGCCTACGATCGGTCCGTCAGAGGCGATCGAGGCGCTCGCCGGACTTGAGATTCCTCTGCCCAGCTCAGAGCGAGCGATGGAGAGGCCGGTCGGGAATGCTCGGTTTGCCTGGCTGCTTCTTCAGGTCGAGGAGGTGGGTGCCGGGTTCTGGTACGGTGTTCTTCCATCGAGGCTGACAGCGTTTTCGTTCCTACGACGCGAGGGTGTCTTTCCCCAATCGGCTCGGTCAACTCAACCGATCACCGGGGCGGCCGCGATTGATGCCGTCCGCGCCTACCTCAACCGAGCCGCCGCGGAGGCTGAGAACCGATGAGACACTATCTCGTTCTCGCTCATCTGATTCTGCTACCGCTCGTTCATGCGGGTGCCCAGGCTACCGACGGATTCTTCCTCGAGTTTGGTGCCACGCTGGAGAGTGAGGCGTCGCTCGGGATGCTCTCCGCTGCCGTCGAGAGCGATCCCCTCGATGCGGGTGCGGATGCGCTCCTCACTTCCGCCGATCTTCTTGCCGCCGGCGTCGACTCGAGTCCCCAGACGATTCTCTTGAACCGTCTCACGCTCTCTGTCGAGGCCGGATTCAGACTCGACGCAACCATCGTTGAGGCTCTCGGCTCGGGTATGGTGCATCATTCACCGGGGAGGTATGAGTCACCGCTCTACACGACCGCAACGTTGGGCCCGTCCGGTGTTCGGATCACCAGGTTCCCTCGTCGCTGGGACGACGGAGTGCTTGAACTCACCTTCGGCCGCGTTCACCTTCAGGATCCATCAGCCATGGTTGTCGACCAACTCGTGGACGGTGCTCTCGCAATGGTCCGCTTTCCTCGTGCCTTTGCTCTGGGCGGGGTGGGTACGACCCGATTTGTTGGACGCTACTTCTACGACGGGAGGCTTGTCCCTGGAGACGCGGCGGTCTTTGCCTCTGACGATCTCTTTGCCCCCGAGCGGATCCTCGGCCTGATTCGGGTCGAGTACGGACCCCTTGCAGGGCAAACGCTTGGTATCCACGCCTCCTTCTACGACGATCGCGAGTCGGGGGTCGGATTTAACTCGGTCTACCCTGGAATAGCAATCGAGGGCCCGATTGTGGGGTCACTATCGCACTCTACGCAGGCTGTGATTCAGGCAACCACCGTCACATCGGGCGTCGGTCTCCTGGCATGGACGACCCTGAATTATGCGTTTCGTCCCCTCCCGATCGACGTTGTTCTGGAGACCGGTTTTGCGAGTGGTGCCTCGGGTTCTCTCAGCGAGTTCACCGCGGTGTCGCCACGTCCCATCTCGCCCGGTCTTGGAATCACGCTCACTGACCTGCTTTGGGTTGACGTGGGAGTTGAAACCGAGCTCATGCTGTTCGGCGGGAGTGAACCGGTTGTCCCACGGCTGAACGGAGTCCTCTTGTTCGACGTGACCGGTCCGGATGGCTGGGTCGGGTTTGAGGCCACCGGCTCGTTCTCCTACCGCATTTTGAGCGACCTCGTGCTGGAAGGCTCTGCGGGCCTGTCGCAGTCTGAGCTCGGCTGGGCTCCGCATTTCTCGCTCGCAGGGAGGATTGAGCTATGAGCAGATTCCTACCAATGCGATTGATGTCTGTGGGCCGTGCTCTTTGCGCTCTCCTGTTCGTGCTCGCGTTGCCACCTCTTGAAGCCCAGGATCTCCAAGTCGACGTTTCTGAGTCTCGTGGGACCGCGGAGATTCAGATTTCCGGCGGCGACTGGTTCCAGGCCGTAACCGGACGCTCGGTGCCGGCTGGTGCGCGCCTTGCGACGTGGATCGGCGCCCGTACAGGATTCGTGCTCGTAGAGAGCGACGATCGGGCATTGGTGAGTATTGGTGAGCTCAGCGTGATGGATCTCGAGAATGCGACCGAGCGCCTTGTCTTTCGGCTGATCGTAGGGTCTGCCTCGGTTGATGCCGAGGGAGTCGATCTTGTCGTCCATGTGGGCGACCACACCATCACAACGACGAACGCTACATTCGAGCTGACTCCGGATGCAATCTTGGTGAGCCGGGGTCAGGTATTTCTGGAGATCGGTGGCTCTCGCACATTGGAGGCCGGCGAGAGCGCGCTGCTCAATGTGGATCGGCCGCGTCCACTCTTGGGAAGCCTCGATTGACCCCGTAAGGCGCTCCCTGTAGGTTGGCGTGATGAAGAAGCGACTCATAACATCTGCGCTCCCGTACGTGAACAACATCCCGCACCTGGGCAACCTTATTCAGGTTCTCTCGGCTGATGTCTTCGCACGGTTCTGCAGAATGCGCGGCTATGAGACGCTCTACATGTGCGGCACGGACGAGTACGGGACCGCGACTGAGACCCGCGCCCGTGAGGAGGGCATCACCCCGCGGGAACTGTGCGACCGCTACTACAAGATCCACGACGACATCTACAAGTGGTTTAACATCAGCTTCGACCGGTTTGGCAGGACCAGCACCGAGTGGCACACAAAGATCACTCAGGAGATACTGCTCGCATTGTACGAGAACGATCTGATCACGGAGAACACGATCGAGCAGCTCTACAGTGAGCAGTCGAAGATGTTCCTTGCTGATCGATACGTTCGCGGAACCTGCCCGCATTGCGGATACGAGGAGGCCCGTGGCGACCAGTGTGAGAACTGTGGAAAGCTCCTTGACCCAACCGATCTGATAGACCCTCGATCGGCGATCGACGGCTCAACTCCCATCGTTCGAAAGACGCGGCATCTCTATATCAATCTCCCCAAGATCAAGCCGCTCCTGGAGGAGTGGATGGAGGAGGCGTCCGTCCGTGGCAAGTGGGCGCGCAACGCAATCCAGATGACAAAGGCGTGGATTCGCGACGGTCTCAAAGAGCGATCAATCACGCGAGACCTCGAGTGGGGTATACCCGTTCCACTCGAAGAGTTCAAAGAGAAGGTGATCTACGTCTGGTTCGACGCACCCATTGGCTACATCTCGATCACGGCAAACCACACCGATGAATGGGAGTCGTGGTGGCGTGACCCGGAGAACACCGAACTCTTCCAGTTTATTGGGAAGGACAATATCCCCTTCCACACGGTCATCTTCCCGAGTTCGCTCCTTGGGAGTGGCCAGAAGTGGACGATGCTCCATCACATGTCCTCGAGCGAATACCTCAACTACGAGTCAACGAAGTTCAGCAAGAGCGCGGGGATTGGAGTGTTCGGAAACGATGCCATTGATTCCGGTATTCCCGCGGACGTCTGGCGCTTCTATATCTACTACAACCGTCCGGAGTCGAGCGACTACATGTTCACCTGGGATGATTTCCAGGAGAAGGTGAACGGCGAGCTGATTGGGAATCTCAGCAACCTCGTCAATCGAACGCTCACCTTCGCCTCGCGCTACTTCGACGGCGAGCTCTCGCCGTCACGAAGCGACAATGAGGGTCTCTGGGGCCAGGTGCGAGAACTCGAGTCCAAAGTCACTGAGCTTCTCGAGTGGGCACACCTTCGAGATGCCTTCCGCACTGTGTTTCAGATCTCTTCGGTTGGGAACAAGGCGTTTCAGGACGCCGAGCCGTGGAAGACGCGGCATGATGATCCCGAGGGCACGCGTCAGCTCCTCACCGATCTCGTCTACCTCATACGAGACCTTGCGATCCTCGTCAAGCCGTTTATCCCCGCGACCGCGGAGAGAATTGCATCGTTCCTTGGCGGCGTTCGAATGAGCTGGGATGCACTGGGAGAGACGCACGGGATTGCCCGTGTGAACACACCCGAGATCCTCTTTAAGCAGCTGTCAGACGAAGAGATCGCCGAGCATAGAGAGCGCTATTCGGGTTCGCAGGCCGAGCGCGAACAGGCCGAGCAGCCGGACGAGGCACGCTTCTCACGGCACATAAAACTCACCGCGGCCCGTATTCTCAGTGTTGAGAAGCATCCAAAAGCAGACCGACTCTTCGTCGAGCAAGTCGACGACGGATCGGGTGAGGATCGTCAGATTGTGAGCGGACTGGTTGGTCATTACGAGGCAGATGAGCTGGTAGGAAAGACTGTCGTCATTGCAGACAATCTCAAGCCCGCGAAGCTTCGAGGCGAGTTGAGCCAGGGGATGCTCTTGGCGGCGAGTGCGAAGGGCGATGACGGAGAGGAGATCGTAGATGTGATCTTCCTCGACGAGGTTGAGCCCGGTGCACGGATCACGGCCGAAGGAGGCGATACCGCCGAGAGTCCGGACACCGTCGATATTGATACATTCTTCTCCATCCCGATTCGTGCCGAGAATCATACGGTCATGGTGGGCGACTCCAGATTGATCGTGAACGAACGTCCGGTCACGACACGCCGGGTGGGGGATGGGCCGGTAGGCTAGTGGGTTCGCTTCGGCTCGGACCACTCAACCTTCCGGTATGGTTGCTTGGATCGCTCGCCGGACTCCTGGTCCTCACAGCGGTCCGTTGGCTCGTTCTGCGCGCGTCGAGGGACCAGTGGCGAGTGGCAGACGAGATTCTGACGAACGCCGCCCTCATCGGATTTGCCGTCTGGAAACTCACTCCCCTCGTCACTCGGAGTGCCGAGATTGTAGAAGCTCCGGTTCGCCTCCTCTTCTACCCCGGTGGAAGGATTGGTGCGATAGGCGGGATCATCGCGGGCGCAGCGGCGCTGCTCGTCGCCGTCATCCGGAGGCGTCGCCGGGAGCCGATTGGTCTGCCTCACCTGATCCATGGGCTCACGCTCGCCGCTGCGCTGGCGATGGCTCCCCTCGTGAGTGCTGTGGCAGAGACGGGCGACGTCTACGATCTTACCCAGGCGGACTTCTCCTTCCTCTCGGAGCCGCATCGATTTGATCCGAGCGCTCCCACTGCGCTTGTCTTTTGGGCGACCTGGTGCGCGCCGTGCACCGCGCAGATGCCGGAACTCGATCGCTTCTTTGATGAGTATGGTGACACGGGGATAAACCTCATCGCGGTAAACCTTGTCGAGACTGAGGTCGGTGTCGATGCGGTCCGATCCTACCTCTCTGGCGGCGGATACGAGCTTCCCGTCGCACTCGACCATCGGTCGGAGCTCTGGCGTCGATTCGAAGCCGGCGCTACTCCAACGACCATCGTCCTCGACCGGACCGGTCGCGAGCGATCTCGACGAACCGGAGCGATCAGTGTTACCAATCTCGCAAGAAGACTACTGCCGCTCTCAGAGTGATTGTGTTAGGATGGCGTCGGCATGCGCAGGTTGTTGCTACTCATGGCTTTATCGCTTCTCATCATCTCCTGCGCGACGAGTCCGGACGCATCGGAGGACGAGCCGGATCAGATCGTTCCGACCGAAGATCTCGGCACATCTGGTGAGTCATCCGCTGAGGACACGAGCGATACAGCCGCCGCCGCTGACGAGCCTGTCGATTCGGGCGAGCCTGTCAGCCCGGTGATCGAACCGGTCACGCTCACGCTCATCAATCCTTCCGATCCCACAACGATCACCCGATCTCGATTCCTTCTTTCGGTTCTTCCTTCTCGCGGTGAACTCGGATCGGTTGAAGTTGAGCTTCTCTCCGGTCCCATTGCGGCGGATCCAACTCGACCCTTTGCCGTCTCAGATGTTTCAGCCCTCGATCGCGAGCGACGAGCAATCAGCATTCCTGCATCACGTGACGCACTTCAGGTCACCGTTCCGACCGGCCTCATAGATGGAGAAGAGTACGAGATACGGATCCGCGCGACGCTTACTGACGGCGAGGTCAGCGAGTGGGTGAATCTGTCACCTCGGCTCGACCTTGATCTCCGTGCGCCCGTCGTCCAGGCGGGCCCGCCGACGATCGATGTCAGCCCCCATGTGACAATAG
>JANQQY010000058.1 GCA_028284845.1 Spirochaetales bacterium | reverse complement strand
CCCGCGCGAGCGTCGCATCGTCCATTCCCGCACCGTCATCCCGGATCTCAATCCGGATGAGGCGCTGCCCGTCGATCGAGCGCTCCTCCCACACAACATCAACTCGATCGGCACCCGCCTGGACCGAGTTCTCGGCGAGGTCTACTACCTGCTCGCCGAGCGTGTAGTGCATTAGCTGTCGCGGTGCTTCGCGATGATCTCCGGGAGCGCGGCCTTCCCCACCTTCCCGTACACCTCACCGTTCACGGTGAGCACGGGCGCGAGTCCGCAACAACCTACACAGCGAACAGCCTCTATGCTGAACTCGCCATCGTCGGTCACCGCGTTTACCCCAATACCAAGGAGGTTTTCGAGTTCGAGAATGAGATCTTCGCCTCCTTTGAGATAGCAGGCGGTGCCCATGCAAACGGAGATCTGGTTTCGCCCGGGCTGATCGAGCTTGAAGAAGTGGTAGAAGGTGACAACGCCGTAGATCTTCGCCAGCGGCACATCCAGTTCCTTGGCAAGAGCAAGTGCAATCTCTCGGGGGATGTAGCCGTACTCCTCCTGAATACGGTGGAGGATCATGATGAGGTTGCCCGGCTTGTCGCGCCATTCATTGATAAACGACTGAATACCGTCTGAGAGTGTTGCCTCTGCTGTTGCGGCCATGAGCCCCCCAAAAGCGAATAGTAGTATGTTTAAGTCTACTGATCGGAGTACTTTAACGCAACCGAACCTCTGATTATGTTCCAAAAAAGTTTTTTGAAAAGATTATGTTCAGTTAGTTGCGACTAACTTTGCTTTGTAGTAGTTTTATGCTACTTTATGTGACGCGAGGTACAATAATGGAAGAAAAGATCCACCGCCCAATGGTCCTCAGGCTCGCCAGGTACCTGCGCGTACTTCAGAAGCTGAAGAGCCTTGGATTTGTAAAGGTGTTCTCAAACAACCTTGGTGATGCCATCGGCGCAACGCCGGCGGTCGTGCGTAAGGATTTCTCCGTGATTGGGATCGCGGGGAATAAGCGAGGCGGCTACGTCATCGACGCGCTGATCGAGCGGCTTGTGGAAGTTCTTGGCAAGAACGAGGTCGAGCGAGTCGTCGTCGTGGGTTGCGGGCGCATTGGAAGTGCGCTTCTCAACTACCGGGAGTTTCCACGCGAAGGGATTCGGGTGGTCGCGGGATTCGACACCAATGAGGACCGACTCGATCCGGACGCGGAGATTCCCGTGCTTCCCCTCTCAGAGCTGCCGGGGTTTGCGGAGGAGCACGGCATTGAAGTCGCCGTTCTGGCGGTCCCCGATCCTGTCGCAACCAGCGTCTTCGAACTCCTGATCGACGCGGGAGTCCGGGGTGTACTCAACTTCACCTCTGTTGAGCTGAAGTGCGGGGCGGCGTGTGCTGAGGACGGGTGCACCGAAGAGTGCACGGTGCACAATGTGAACATCGGTCTGGAGATTGAGAATCTCTTCTATCTGATCCGATTAAAGCGAGACGCGGCGGTACCCGAACCCGTTCAGTAGTCGATGTCGACAATCCCGATCAACCCGGAGGAGTCGCCAAGCTTCATCTCCGAGTTGATCTATCAGCTCAAAATCAAGGACGCCATGTCCACGCGCCTCATTACCGCCAGTCGGACGGATACGCTCCGAACGGTTCAGGAGCAGATGAAGGAACACAAGATCACCGGAGTTCCGATCGTCCAGGGGACGCGCCTGCTCGGGATCGTGAGCATGGACGACATCATACGCGCCCTCAATGACGGGACGATTGATGAGAAGGTCGATGTGGCAATGTCACGGCAGCTGATTGTCCTTGAAGAAGAGATGCCGCTCGCGTTCGGCGTCTCCTATATGGACAAATACCGATTTGGACGCTTCCCGGTCCTGAACAAGGATAAGGAGCTCGTCGGGATCATCACGAGTCGGGACATCTTGATTGCGCTTCTGGTTGAGTTCAACAAGGAGGCCGAAGCTCGAGAGCAGGAGCCGCAGGGTCCGCCGGACGACGCACAGATTCGCCGCGAGTTTGCAGTAAAGAAGTTCGACTTTGAGCATGCCGGAAAGCCGACATCGGAGTTCAAGAAGGAGCTCAAAGGGTTGGGACTCGCACCGCGACTGCTTCGGAGAATCGCCGTTGCCTCCTACGAGATCGAGATGAACCAGGTCGTCCACTCCGATGGGGGCACGATCGCGATGAAGGTCACGCCCGGAACGGTCGAGATTGTGGCGATCGACAATGGGCCGGGGATTCCGGACGTTCAGCAGGCGCTCGAGGAAGGATACTCGACCGCCACGGAGTGGGTGCGTTCTCTTGGGTTCGGGGCGGGCATGGGCCTCCCGAATGCCAAGCGATCAGCGGACGAATTCGAGATTACGAGCAGCGAACAGGGGACGACGGTTCGCTGTCGATTCGAGCTTGCGACAGAAGAAGGGGCGTAGGGCGATGCACATCAACGAGATCACGGCGCAACTTGAAATGACGATAGTGAGCGGGGACTCAAAGACCGAGGTTCTTGGGGCCTACACTTCTGATCTCCTGAGCGATGTGATGGCCCACGCGAATGAGGGCGACGTTCTCATCACCATTCAGGCACACCGAAATGCAGTGGCCGTGGCGAGTCACGTCGATATCCCGGCAGTGATCGTCTGCAACGATCGGCCGGTCCCGGACGAAATGCTCGAAGCCGGCAATGAACATGGGATCGCCATCTGCACGACCCCGTTGTCGCAATACGAAGTCTCAGGCCGGCTCTACACCTTGTTCGCCAAGGAACCGTGACCGTCAGAGCGGATCTCCACATCCATTCCTGCCTGAGCCCGTGCGGCGATCTCTCAATGTCGCCGATTACGATTGCGGAGACAGCGGTCGCGACGGGGCTCGACCTAATCGCGCTCACCGATCACAACACAGCTCGTAACGCTGTTGCGTTCGAGCAGGCGTGCGCGCGAGCGGGAATCGCCTGTCTCTTTGGGACCGAAGTCACCACAGCCGAGGAAGCACACGTTCTTGCGCTGTTCGAAGATCGCGAGGTCGCGGTCGAGTTTGGCGACATGATCTATCGATCGCTTCCTCACGAGGTTCGCGACCCGGAGATGTACGGCGATCAGGTCGTGGTCAACGCGGAGAACGAGATCATCGAGGAGCTCGAGAGCTTCTTGATTGGATCCTCCACGTTCGGATTGGAGGAAGTAGGCCGTGCGATCCACTCCCGTGGTGGGCTCTACATCCCGGCCCATATAGACCGGAGCCAGTTCAGCATCTGGTCGCAGCTTGGCTTCCTCCCGGACGACAGCTACGACGCTGTAGAAATGGTCGATCCGGCGAGCAGGGAGCGAATCGATCCCGGCGACTGGCCGGTTATCG
>JANQQY010000043.1 GCA_028284845.1 Spirochaetales bacterium | reverse complement strand
GAAGGCCCGAAGATTGGTCTCAAAGAACTCGAGTGCTGGGTGCTCAATTCCGTTATCGGTGGGTGCTTCGGCGAGATTATCAACCGCCGCCGATGCGTTCGCGACAATTCGGACATCCCCAAGAACCGTTTCCAGTTTTGTGCTGGCGGACTCGGTCGCGGCCGCAAAGAGCGCCTTCGCCGACTGATCGGATGCCTCGGTTGAGACCGTGAGAATCGAAAGGACGGTCACGCCAAGCATGAGTACGACGATCGCGAGGATAACCCCAACCAACGCAGCTCTAAACCGAACGTGTCTCTTCTCTGCCATACGCATCCTCCACGGCCGGTCTAAGTGTACTTGATCCAAGAGGCTGTGGATTACTCGGAAAATGATCGAGGCTACAAATCTGCGCTGTCGCGGCCGAAGCGTCCCGTGATCTGTGAGACCGACTCGTATCCGTTGGCGTCGAGCCAATCGCTGAGTTCGGACGCGATCTGCGCGTACCGTTTGGGGCCGTGGAGGATGGCGGCGGTGCAGACTTGAACCGCGCTCGCACCTGCCATCAGAAACTTCGCGGCGTCGACTCCGGTCGCAATGCCACCAACACCCACGATCGGTTTTTCTGTCACCAGCGAGATCCGATGGACGGTCTGGAGCGCGATTGGAAGGATCGCCGGGCCACTGAGCCAACCGTATCCGTGAGGCGACCCGAGCGAGGGACGTGCTCGCTTCTCGGAGAAGTCGAGCGCCGGTCCAAGGGAGTTGATCGCCACGTAGGCATCCACCGTTCCCTCGGTTGCTTCAATAAGAGCCTCGAGATCGGGTTGGCCGGGAGAGATCTTCATCCAGATCGGAATCGAGACCGACTCGCGGAGTGCTCTGGCAATGCCGACGAGCCCATCGATCCCTTTTCCCTGGTAGTGCGTCGAGAACTCGATCGCGGCCGGGTTGAGTCGTTTCTCGATCTCCGGTCCCAGCGCACGCATGTCGCTTTCGCTATAGCCAATCGAGATGACAAGAGGCGCGCGAGAACGATCGATCTTCCCAAAGTCTTGGATGTTCTCCTCGGCGCTGCGATCGGACCATGTCTCGCAGTTGATGAGGCCGCCGTCCCCGGCCCGAGCCATCGCAGGTTTGGGGTAGGCCGCCGGGGTTGTGGAGATCGTCTTCGCGACAATCCCTCCCACGCCCGCTGCGACCGCCTTGTTGATGATCCGCGAGTCCCGCACGTTTGGTCCCGGCGCGGTGAGCACGGGCGATGGGAACGAGATGCTTCCTACAGTTGCTGTTACGTCGGCCATGTCAATCGGGAACCGATCCTACCACGCTCGAATCCGGCGGCAAAGTCTCAGCTGAACCATCCGTGGACGATCATGGAGGCGGCCATGCTCCCCTCTGCCGCTGATTCGATCGCTCCGGTCCAACCGCGGACGTCCCCAACGGCATAGAGCCCCTCGATCCGAGTTTGCCTCGTCTCATCGGTGGCGAGATGTCCCATCTCATTTACTTCCAGATTAAACCGAGCGATCAGACGCTTCACAAGATCGACGGGTTCGTCCGGCGGGGTCCAGAGCAGGGTCTCAACTTCAACCCTCTCGCCTGCAGCAAGCGTAACCGCTTCGACCTTGCCGCCGCGCTGTTCGATCTGCGTGATCGGCCCGCGATGGATAGGGATGCCCAATTCGTCCAGCTGTTGCTCGACTGTTGAATCGAGTTCGATCGCCGTGTTGTTCACGATCACCTTGATTCGGGTCGTCCAATTCTGCGCCATCGCGGGGAAGTGCATCGCCTCGAATGGGTCGTTCACCACGATCCCCCAGATTCGGTCACGGTTTTCGTAGCCGTCGCAGAAGGGACAGGGAATGATCGTGTCGCCCCGCGCCTCGTGGAATCCCTCGATCTCAGGATGCAGGTCACGATATCCGGTCGCGAGGATGACGCGCCTCACGGTGAGCGGCTCGCTATCGCCGGCGGTGACGGTGAACAGACCGCTCTCGTCGATGTCGAGATCGGTCACCTCCTCGTGTCGCAGCTCCGCAAGCTCGTACCTATCGATCTGCTCCCAGACTCGCTCGCGAATCTCACGAGGCAGCATGCCCTCAACGCCCATGAAGTTGTGAACGCCGTGAGACGCTGCGTTTCGAGGCGGGCTCGGCGCGTCGAAGACCACGACCCGCTTCCGCGTCCTCGCAAGGACCATCGCCGCCTGAAGCCCTGCCGGTCCGCCACCGACAATGGCCACATCCGCACGGTTCTTCCCATCACTGCTCGTCATGTACGCCTCCTCCCCTCCGTCTCAGTACTCAGCATCCCCAATCGGCACGAGCGTGTCGCCCCCGAAAGGCGTCCATCCGGAAAGCTGCGTGAACGAGAGAACGCCCTCGTTCCCAATGAGGGTGACGATCGCGGCTCGTCCATCGTCGCGGACCGGCCCGGAGTTGGAGGGAAGCGCTGAGGCCGGGACGTTGGTGGCGGCGACCGGTTGCGGTGCCGAGGTAAACGCTGCATCCGCACCCGCGTCAAAGCCAACAAAGACGGCGGCGTCGAATGCGGTGTCTACCAAGTAGATGCCGGACGAATCGTGTGCCCAGATGATCCGGCTGAAGTTGGCGGCGTCCGAGATGAATGGGAACGGCAGATTCGAAGGGAAGAGTTCGGCGGTTGGATGAGGTCCGAACTGGGCCGCTGTGCTGCCACCGGGGTCCTCATTGAGTCGACGCGCGTAGAGGAACGAGCCGTCCCGGGCATCGTAGAAGGCGGCGATCTCATTGAAGCGTAGATCAAGACCACCAACGTCCGTCGAGTAGGCGAAGTGCCAGAGGATCGCCACGGCGCTCCCGTCGGGCGACAAGGCGACATCATTCGGAGAGAGATCGTTGACTGGCGCGGGGAAGTCGAGAAGCTGGCGGAGCGATTCAGGGGCGCTCAGACTCACCCGATCCCATGTTCCGGGCGCACCTGACGGCGAAACGAGAAGGTAGGGTCCATTCCAATCAGAGACCGAGATAACGTTCGTATCAGAGTTCCAGTGCATGCGGGAGTACTCAATCGAACCGCCGGCGGTGAATGTCTCTTCGGGGAGCTCTGCGATCTCAATGGCCCCGGACTCGTTGCCGTCCGGCCAGATGAGAAGTCGATAGCTCCAGTCGCGCGACGCCGCGGCGGCGAAGTAGGGTTGATTTGGCCGCCGGGTCCAATAGCTCGACTCTGCAACGAGGAGATCGGATCCAGCCCAAATAGCCTGAACCTCCCGAACGATCTCAGTGTGAGGGAAGAGGGAGCATCCGCTTACCGCGAGAGCGGCCAAGGCTACCCGTAACCACTTCATGCTCATAGTGTACCCCATCGCCGGGACCCTCCCCGAACCGATGATGGAGGAATCTCGGGCCGCATGCTACGTTCCTCGGATGCGATCAACTCCACGCGACCGCTCGCACGAGGCAACGACTCCATGACACGACTGGGTTTCATAGGCACCGGGACTCACGCCCGACAGAACCTCTACCCCTCGCTCCGTTACGCGGACGCCGAGTTGATCGCGGTCGCCGGCCGTGACCCTGATCGCCGGGCGTACTGCATGCGATCATTCGGAGCAGCACGCGGGTACGGTGACTACCACCAGATGCTTGAGCGCGAGGAGCTCGATGCGGTGTTTGTCTGCGGCCCTCCCTCCCTTCACTACGAGGCAGGACGAGCGGTCCTCGAATCCGGCCGCGCGCTCTTTGTGGAGAAACCACCCGCTCCCTCACTCGATTCGTGCCGCGAACTCGCGTCACTTGCCCGAGAACGGTCGCTCGTGTGTGCGGTCGGTTTTATGAAGCGATCCGCACAGAAGTATGCGATGGCGCGGGAGATCATGGCGAAACGAGAGTTCGGTGATCTCAGACACCTCCTCGTTCGCTATTCGTTCAATGTTCCGGGAGAGGGAGATAGAGTCTTCCCGCTCGTCTCCATTCACGCTCTCGATCTCGCACTCTGGTTTCTTGGCGGGGCAGATCGGGTCACCATCGCGCACGGCGGCGGCGATAGGGCGAGCACCTTTCTGACGCTTCACTCAGATCCCGGCGTGATCGCGACGGTGGTGCTCAACGCAAGTGCACCGGGTGTCACGGAGCGTGTTGAACTCACCGGCGATGAAGCGCTCATCACGGTCGACGAGTTGGCGACCCTCGTCTACTACCCGCCGCAGAGAGAGAACCGATGGCGGCCAATCGTCGGCGAGATTCACGCTCCCAATACCGCCCTCCAGACCGAGGAGAACTCGGCACTCGCACTTCAGGGCTACCTGGGAGAAGTGACTGCCTTCGTCGATGCCGTGCAGTCTGCAGACCCGTCGGCGGTCGGTGCGAGCATGGACGACGCGGTCAACGCAATGGAGCTTGTTGAGCTCCTCAAATCGGGTCACGAGGGCAGCTTCGCGATCTGAGGACGCTACGCTCCGCCGTCGAACTCTTCCGGCCGGCCTGCTGCTGCCGACGTGTAGATTCCCTCAATCAGACGCATGAGCCGCAGGCCGTCCGATGAAGGAGTCACGCAATCGGCCTTCCCATGCACACAGTCGGCAAAGTGCGCGAGCTCGGTATCGAACATGTTCTGCAGGCGATCTCCGCCTTCGTCGAGGGGAAAGAGGGTGTCACTGAGGGCGCCTCCACTGTTTGTGTGAAGCCGCAACGAGG
>JANQQY010000037.1 GCA_028284845.1 Spirochaetales bacterium | reverse complement strand
GAGGAGATTCTTCGCATTTACGGGACAATGCGCGCCTTGAGGCATTCCCGAATTGCGCGAATTCTCCTCATGACCGCTGGTAAAGCCGATGCTACGATCGCCTCATGCCAGGCCAAGCAGATACCGACGCCGCGGTCGCATCAGGGGCGGGGTCGATCCGAAACAGGAAAACACGCATCAGAGCCCGTGAGACCGGCGTCCTGATCGCGCTCGTCATCATGATCATCTTTATGTCGATCGCGAGTCCGGTCTTCCTCTCGCAGAACAACATCTTCAACAACCTTCGAAACGTCACGACGATCGCGATCATGGCGATCGGCGTAACGATGGTGATCATCTCCGGCGGAATCGACCTTAGCGTTGGTTCGGTCCTCGCCGTGTCGGCGATGGTGATGGCTCGCCTCTACTACCACGGTTGGGGGACCGGCCTCGGCCTCCTGGCAGGACTCGCCTTTGGTGCGCTCCTGGGAGCAGTCAACTCGGCTCTGGTAATCAAGGTGAAACTCCCTCCCTTTATCGCCACGCTTGGCATGCTGAGCGTAGGCCGTGGGCTTACGGTGCTCTTCGCGACGGGCCTGAAGGGAAGCGTCGCTTCGAACATTTCAATCGACAAGCCGCTGATCGAGTTTCTTGGTGGTGGGTACGTGGGACCTGTCCCAATGCCGGTCATTATCGCAGCCATTCTCTTCGCCGGCTTTGGATGGTTCTTGAGGCATACAGTGCTCGGCCGTCAGATATACGCCGTAGGAAGCAACGAAGAGGCCGCACGGCTCTCCGGTGTCAATGTCGATCTCGTGAAGTTCTTCACCTACACCGTCACCGGCGCGCTCGCCGCACTCGCGGGCATTCTGCAGGCAGGGCTCCTCTCGACCGCGGTCACCAATGCGGGCAACGGTCAGGAGCTCGACGTCATCGCCGCCGTCGTCATTGGTGGTGCGAGCCTGACCGGTGGACGTGGGAGCGTCTGGGGCGCCTTGATCGGCGCGATGATTATGACAGTTCTCAGGAACTCGTTTGTTCTTCTTCGATTGCCGGGCTTCGCCCAGACAATCTCAATTGGTGTGGTTATCGTCCTGGCAGTCGCGCTTGATGCCAGGAATAACAACAACTCATAAGTGGAGGTTTTCTATGAGTAATTCGTTTCGACGAATCGGTCTGGTCTTGATCGCGCTTCTTCTTGGCGCAACGATGGCCTTCGCGACCGGTGAGCCCGAAGCCGCTGCACGCGAGCTTCCTCCGGGCCCCCCGTTTGCAAGTGCCGCCCAGCCGGCTGACAGCGGCGAAGTTGAGCCTATCGCGGCTTCGGATGAACCCATTCGCATCGCGGTGATCGGCCTTGAGAACAACCCGTTCTGGATTCCGGTCCGTGAGGGAGCAGAGGCCGCGAACGACGAGCTTCAGGCATTCAATGGGAGTGTGGATTGGATCGTTCCTCCTGGTGACGCGCACACGGCTGACGTCTTTGGTAGCACCATCGAAGCTGCGATCACACAGCAGTACGACGCGATCGCAACGATCGCCGGCGACAGCGGAATCGTTCCTTACATCAATCGGGCAGTCGAAGCAGGCATCCCCGTCGCAACCTTCAACGTTGAGACAGACGCTGAGAACGACCGTCTCTTTTTTGTTGGTGCCGATCTCTATCGTCAGGGACTCGCAGCCGGAGAGGCAATGGTCAACTTCTTCGCCGAACGCGGGAACGACAGTCCAAAGATTGCCGTCATGACCGGCTTCTTCTCCGTTGAGGGTCACGAGCTTCGCCGCCTTGGGTTCGAGGAGTATGTCACCGAGAACGCACCGGGCCTCGAGATCGTCGGTCGTGTGGAGACTGAAGACAGTGATGCGAACGCCTATCAGCTCGCTCAGGACTTCCTGACGGCGAACCCTGACCTCGACGGCATGTACGTCGCTGCAGGTGGAAACGTTGGTGCAGCCCGAGCTGTTGAAGATGCTGGACTTGCCGGTGACGTCTTTATCTTTGCCTACGACTTCGTAGAGCAGACCATGGAGATGGTTCGAAAGGGTATCATCGCCGGGACCATCGGCCAGCAGCCGTTCGCCCAGGGACATGACCCTGCCATTCGGCTCTTCAACTACCTGGTATCAGGCGAGGTTCCTGAGGCCGGCCGCATGCTGACCCGAAGTGACTTTGTCACTGCGGATAACATGGCGGAGTTTGGATTCTAAGAACTCCGACAGTGGCCTTGAGGGAGCACGGCATCAGCCGTGCTCCTTTGCTACATCGATGGGGCACCGATGCAAACTGAGACAACGACCGTTCTAAGCATTCAAGACCTCTCAAAGTCGTACGGTGGCGTTCACGCTTTGGACAACGTCTCGATCGAGGTTCGACCGGGCGAGGTCCACGCCATCATCGGGGAGAACGGTGCGGGCAAGTCTACGCTCGTGAAGATCGTGAGCGGAGTTGTGACTCGCGATAGCGGTGCGATCGAGTTCGCCGGAGAGGATGTCCACTTCGAGACTCCTCGCCAGGCAATCGAAAGTGGCATCTCCATCATTCACCAGGAACTCTCCATGCTTCCGGATCTCAATGTCATTGAGAACATTTACTCCGGCAGGATGAAGAGCCGCCTGGGAGTTGTGAATTGGAGCGCACTCGCCGAAAGCGCACGTGAGGCGCTGGCTGTTGTTGAGGCCGAGATTGACCCCTACGCGGTTGTCGACTCGTTGAGTATCTCTGACCGGCAAATGGTCGAGATCGCCAAGGCGGTCGACAAGAATTGCCGTGTTCTCATCATGGATGAGCCAAACTCGTCGCTGAGCGAGCATGAGACGGAGATCCTCTTTCGAATCATTCGCAAGCTCAAGTCCGACGGCATTGCCGTTGTCTATATCTCTCACAAGCTCGAAGAGGTATTGATGATTTCAGATCGGATCACAGCTCTTCGTGACGGAAAGTACGTGGGTACGGTGGAAGCCGCTGAGTCAGACGTTGATCAACTGGTGAGCATGATGGTTGGCCGTGACCTCGTGCGAGGAGAGCGACGCACTCGCGAAAAGACCGAGGCGATCCTTCAGGTCCGGGATCTGTCGGGAACTCGGTTCTCGAACGTATCGTTTGATCTTCAGCGTGGAGAGATCCTCGGGTTCTCCGGCCTCGTTGGTTCCGGAAGGAGTGAGGTCGCAAGGGCCATTTTTGGCGCGGACTCGTACCGCGCAGGAGAGATCGTCTACAAAGGTGAGGTGGTTCGCTTCCGGAGCCCACGGGAGGCAATCGAATCTGGAATCGCGATGCTGCAGGAGGACCGGAAGAAGCTCTCGCTCTTTATGGACCAGTCGGTGCTCTCGAACATCTCTGTCGCGCAGCTTCCCCACCTCTCTCGTGGCGGAGTGGTCGACGGTCGTCTCGTGAAGGAGACCGTGAACGAGTACGTTGAGACGCTCCGCATCCGTATGGGCGGGCTCGATCACGCCGTGAGTAGCTTGAGCGGCGGGAACCAGCAGAAGACAATCGTTGGTCGATGGCTCGCGACGGATCCCGACGTGCTGATTCTCGATGAGCCGACGCACGGCGTCGACATTGGGGCGAAGGCGGAGATCTACCAGAAAATTCAGGCACTCGCGGATGATGGAATGAGCATCGTTCTTATCT
>JANQQY010000022.1 GCA_028284845.1 Spirochaetales bacterium | reverse complement strand
GGACATCTCCATCCACGGGCCTCCACCGCCCACGGTCGACTAGATTCGAGTTTTGAGGCAACGGCACTCTTTCGGCTAGAAAACTTATGAGGCAATTCGCGCGCTTGACCCCGCATCGGCATGCGATTACCCTGCACTCAACGGGGTGCTTCGTACGAGGCTGAGATCAGACCCGCAGACCTGATCCGGGTAATGCCGGCGTAGGGAGTTCCTTTCAAGGACATCTGTGAGGCACCTCGACCATGGAGGTGTCATGCGACCCAAGTTTCTACTCGTCTTCCTGCTTCTTCTTCTACCGTTCACGCTGTTTGCGACGGCCACTACGGAATCTTCCACAGAGTCCGCACCTGCACAGGTCGTGGTCTACACCTACGACTCGTTTCCTGAACCGCTTGAGGCGATCATGGTCGAGGCCGTCGACGTCGAGTTGGGCGTTCAGGTTGTTGTCGAACGATTCCAGGACACCGGCGGACTCTACAACCAGCTCTGGTTCGAGCGTGATGATCCCCAGGCCGATGTCGTGATTGGACTCGACACGACCTATCTGACAGCCGCGCTCGAGACCGGCCTCTTTCGCTCCTACCGGCCCGTGGGCTCGGAGATGCTGCGTTCAGATCTGGTCGTTGATGATTCGTTCCGCCTCGTCCCTTACGACTGGGGCCATGTCGTTCTCAACTACAACTCGGAGTTACTCCCCAATCCCCCCTCGAGCTGGGAAGAACTCCTTGATCCGCGACTGAGGGACTCGATCATCATTCTCAACCCCGCCACCTCCTCTCCCGGCCGTGCCTTCCTGCAGCATACCGTCTACGAATTTGGAGCTGACGGGTTTGCAGAGTTCTGGTCACAGCTCAGACCAAATGTCCTCACCGTCGTCCCCGGCTGGTCCGAAGGCTATGGGCTCTATGTCGAGGGCGAGGCACCGATCGTCGTGAGTTACGAGACGAGCCCGGTCTTCCACCGCGAGTTTGAATCGGACGAGCGGTACCGGAATCTCATCTTTGATGAGGAGGGCTATGCACAGATTGAGCTCGCCGGAATTCTCGAGTCGACGGAGGTTTCCGCGGCCGCCGAGCTTGTGATGGACACGCTCATCTCCGCGAGACTCCAGGCCGAGCTCCCCCTCAATCAGTTTATGTATCCCGCACGCACCGACGTTGAGATTCCCGCGCCGTTTCTCGAAGTCGATCGCGCCGATCGCACGGTCCAGGTTCCCATTGCCGACGCTGATGCAAACTTCGCCGAGTGGCTCTCATTGTGGCAGGGCGTAATGCAGTAAGACGCCGGAGCGCAGGAGCACTCGTCGGCACCGGTCTCATCGCCGTGGCGGGCCTCCTTCTTGTTGGAGGCGGGTTCGTCGCGCCGGTCCTGCGGGCGATTGTCCCGGTGTTCCACGGCGCTCCGGAGACCGGCCAGGTGGCAGCGCTCGCCCCGGCCCGCATTGGGCGACTGCTCTCCTTCACGCTCCTCCAGGCTCTCGCCTCATCATTGGCGGCGCTCCTCGTCGGGCTTCCCCTGGCCTACCTCTTTGCTCACTATCGCTTTCCGGGCCGCGAGCTTCTCTACGCAGGAACGCTCGTGCCATTTGTGCTTCCGAGCATCATCGTGGTCGTCGCAATGGTCGGCTTCTTTGGGACCTCAGGTCTGTTGCAATCGCTCCTCGGCATCAGATCCGGGTTCCTCTACGGCTTCGCCGGAATCGTCCTGGCGCACGTCTACTACGACTTCTCGCTGGGAGTCCGTGTGATCGCTCCCGCCTGGGCCGCGCTCGACGCGCGCCATATCGAGGCAGCGAAGAGCCTTGGCGACGGGAAGGCGGGGAGGTTCTTCAGAATCACGCTCCCTCTGATCGCGCCCGCTGCGATCAACGGCTTCCTGCTCATGTTCCTCTACACCTTTCTCAGCTTTGGGATCGTTCTCGTCTTTGGCGGGGTCCAGGCCGCGACCCTCGAGGTTGCGATCTATCAGAGCTGGTTCTTCGAGCTCGATCTGCGGATGGCGTCGCTCCTTGCGCTCCTCCAGCTGGTTTTTTTAGGTTCGATTCTCTTCCTGAGTAATGCCGCCTCGTCCCGGATGTCGGTGCCTGACACCTCCCGGAGGCGGATGCTACCGCATATCAAAGAGGCTCCTCCTCTTGGCCGGATTCTCAGCGTGGCCTATCTGGTTCTGCTCTCGATCTTCCTCTTTGGACCCCTCGTTGTCCTTGGGGTTCGCGCTGTCATCACCCTCTTCTCCGGCGGGCTGACGACCATTGGTTCCGGTCCGAGGGATCGAGACATCTCGACGATCTTGCGTAGCACGATTGGTGCGGTCATCGTTCGAAGCGTTCTCATGGCGATTGCCAGCGGCGGAAGCGCCTTTTTGATCGCGACTACCATCGCACTCCGGTTTCGGCGCGCTTCGTCGGCCGTGGTCTCGACGATCACCGAGCTCCCAATCGCGATGTCGATGGTCACGCTTGCGATCGGATTCTCGCTGCTCTGGGACACTCTCGTGCCGCCAATCCTTCAGGTCATAGTCTTGCAGACAATCGTTGCGGTACCGGTCGCCTATCGAGTCGTGCGCGCAGGGGTAGAGTCGCTCGGAGAGAGACCTCTCGAGGTCGCCGAGAGTCTTGGCGCATCACGCACACGTCGCCTGATTGACATCGAGCTTCCCTTGCTTCGACCGGTTCTCCTGAACGGCCTCGCCTACGCGCTTGCAATCTCATTCGCGGATCTCACCGCTGTCCTCGTGGTCGGCCGAGGGAGGATCGTGACCTTTCCCGTTGCGATCTACCGCCTCATTGGGTTCCGCAGTTTTGATTCCGCCATCGCGCTTGCCTTTGTCTATCTGATGCTCTGTGGCTCGCTCTTCTTTCTCTTGCAGCGAGCACCCGCCCGGAGGTCGCTATGATCGTGCTGGAAGAGGTTTCAACCTCCTACGGCGAGTTCCGCCTATCGATCGATCTGCATGTTCCGGCCGGCTCGATCGCATCGATACTCGGCCCCAGTGGAAGCGGGAAGACGAGCGTGCTCCGCCTCATCGCCGGATTTGAGACGCCCGCGAAGGGCCGGATCCTTGTAAATCAGATTGACGTCACCACAATGCCTGCGAGCGAGCGGAGAATTGGGTTCGTCTTCCAGGACTACACCCTCTTTCCGCACATGAACGTCGCCGGCAACGTTGGCTACGGAATGCGAGTGGCAAAAAAAACATCGGGTGAGATCCGCAGGAAGACCGACGAGTTGCTCGACCTTGTCGACCTCGCGGGATTTGGCTCCCGTGATGTGGCGACGCTGAGTGGTGGTGAGCGACAACGCGTCGCAATCGCCCGGGCGCTCGCCGTTGATCCATTGGTCCTGCTTCTGGACGAGCCGTTCAGCGCGATCGATGAAGTGCTTCGGCGGGATCTGCGGCGGGAGATTCTCACTCTTCACGATCGGCTTGGAATCACGATCCTCTTTGTCACCCATAGTCGACGAGAGGCGCTCTCAGTCTCTGATCATGTCGCAGTGATGCGCGACGGCTCGCTGGTACAATTCGGCGCTCCCATGGAGATCTATCGGAACCCTACCGACTCATTTGTTGCGTCGTTTGCCGGTGAGACCGTCCGGCTGGCGGGGAGCGATACGATTCTACGCCCCGAGCAGATTCAGATCGTGGAATCCGCCGCTGATGATCGTGATCTCCTCGCGGGGACGGTGGCGATCCGCGAGTTTCTAGGGTTCTCCTGGCTCTACACCGTGGACACTGATCGAGGCGATGTCAGCGTCTATGACTCAGCCGAGCTCACCGTGGGCAGTCGCGTCTTCCTGCGGCTTCCCGGCGGCGTGCCAGACTAAGTTCTGCTCGGCGTCCCCACACTGCCGCAAGGGCGAGTAGAAGTCTGGGAACGGTGATCCACAACGCATTGACGCCGAGCGCGACGTAGAGAAGCGTGTCCTCCAAGAGTGAATGTGACAGGGCGATGTGGTGATTGAGAAGGTCACCTGCACCCCGGGAGAGTGATCCGCTTTCCACCTCGCGGCGCAGGACGCCCGCACCGTAGGCAAGGCCAAGGGTGTTGCAGATTACCCAGAGGAAGGCGGCCTCTTCCGGAAGGCCAAAGAATTTCATCAGAAATCCGAGTTTCCGGCCAAGCCAGCGAACGAGCCCGAACTCGTTGAGGAGTCGTTCGCCGGTCATGAGGCCGAGCAAGATAAGCGCGATTCGCGCCGTCAAGAGGCTGCTTCCAACGGCCCATTCGCGAATGACCGGCCAGAACGGGGCGAGCCCCCGCACTCCCGCGGCGGCTTCTGCCGCAGCTGACGCTCCCGCCGCACTGGGAGAGCGGGCACCAAGGGAGAACTCCGCTGGCCGGTCATTCGCGAATGGGCCGTTGGAAGCAGCCTCTTGACGGCGCGAATCGCGCTTATCT
>JANQQY010000667.1 GCA_028284845.1 Spirochaetales bacterium | reverse complement strand
TCTTATTGGTGGACTTCGTCAGCGGGGGATTCGCGAGTCGGAGGCGAATGCTGCGATCGATCGGGCGCTTGAAGAGATTGGTCTGAGCATAGACGATGTCGCCCGGAGTTTTGTTGAGAGGATCGCGCGCAGAAAGAGTCCGACGACGGGGGAGATTGAGGCAAAGCTCTACCGTCGCGGATTCTCAAGGGATGTGATCCGCCGCGTCCTGAGTTCGGAGTCTGAGACCGAGTAGATGGTCCGATCGTGTGATATGCAAATGACGGTTCCGGTCTCCATTGATATTCTGGATATATCACATATATAACTTGATAAAGGCACACCTTGCTGCTACTGTGGGTAGAAGTATTGGTGCAATTTGTGCCAGACGAGGAAGAGTGGATGGCGAAGAACGACAAGAAGGTTCGGATATTCTCTGCGCTCGAAGTCGCGAACATCTGCGGCGTGGTCAACCAGACTGCAATCAACTGGATCAAGAATGGATATCTCAAGGCGTTCACGACGCCTGGGGGCCAGTATCGGGTCTACTCAGAAGATCTGGTTGAGTTCCTACATTCGCGCGGGATGCGAATGCCGGAAGAGCTGCAACGCGTGCTCGAAGAGCAACTCGACGTTGACACTGTGTTGATCGTTGATGACGACAGAGATCTGAACAATCTCGTTCATCAGTACTTGTCCAAGAAGCACCCCTCGTTCGATGTATTCCAGGCATTCGACGGGTTTGAGGCCGGCCGTATGCTCGCGGAGAAAAAACCGGGGCTCGTCATCCTCGATATCGACCTCCCTGGTGTGAACGGCCACAAGCTCGCCCGGAGCATCAAGGAAGCGAGCGGGGTGACAAAGCCGATCATCATCGCTATCTCCGGTCTCGATGACCCGGAAGAACAGCAAGCAATGTTGGACGACGGTGCCGACGCGTTTCTTCCCAAGCCACTCGAACTCGACAGCCTGCACGACAAGATCAACGAACTCGTTTCCAGTCGCGAATCGGGGGAATAATGGCGGGTTCTCTGCCTATCCTGCTCGTCGAGGATGACGACGCGGTTCGGCTCTCGCTCCGCGACTACCTCCAGCGCAAAGGTCACGAGGTGATCGTCACATCGGACGGTGTGGGAGCGATCAAGATCCTCGTTGATACCGATGTCGCTGCGATTGTCACCGATTTCCGGATGGATCTCCTTGGCGGCGACTACTGGATTCGCTTTTTAAAGAAGTTCTGCCCGGGGCTCCCGGTTTTTGTCGTCAGCGGGTTTCTCGATCCGGAGACCGACATACCGTATCCATCGTTCCCCAAACCGTTCGACTATGGAACGCTGGCCGAACGCATCTCTGAGGTGGTCCGAATTCAAGCGAGCGCGGACCAGACTAACACATGAGTCATGGTGCCTTCGTCGCCACCGTCTCGGGGCGAGTGCAGGGCGTTGGCTTTCGATACTACACTCGTTCGATGGCGCTCCGCTTAGGGGTGTGCGGTTACGTTCAGAACCTTGCAGACGGTAACGTGCTCGTCAGGGCTGAGGGCAATAAGGTCGCCCTCACCACCTTCGCCCAGTGGCTACAAAAAGGCCCACCCTCTGCTCGGGTGGGCACTGTTGATCTTCGCTGGGGGCAAACCCCGACGGGGTATGCTTCGTTCACAGTCGAGTACTAAGGCTACCGTTTGATTGAGTAGAACGCATCGGCTCCGGCATAGGTTGCCGTTGTCTCGAGCATGTCCTCAATGCGCATCAGCTGATTGTACTTCGCGAGGCGATCCGATCGGCTCATACTTCCCGTCTTGATCTGCCCTGTCTCAAGCGCAACAACCAGGTCGGCGATGAATGCGTCTTCGGTCTCCCCACTTCGGTGGCTGACGATCGAGGTGTAGCTGGCCCGCTTCGCCATCTCCACGGCCTCGAACGTTTCGGTAAGCGTGCCGATCTGATTCACCTTGATCAGGATGCTGTTGCCGATGCCACTCTCGATGCCGCGCTTCAGGCGCTTTGTGTTAGTCACAAAGAGGTCATCACCAACGAGCTGCACCGTGCCGCCGATCTTTTCCGTCAGTGCCTTCCAGCCATCCCAGTCGTCTTCGGCCATGCCGTCCTCAATCGAGACGATGGGGTACTTCCCCGCCCAGTCGGCCCAATAGCTTGCCATTTCATCAGACGAGAGCTCGCGGTTGTCGGACTTCTTGAAGACGTACTTTCCTTTCTCCTTGTCATAGAACTCACTGGAGGCTGGATCAAGTGCGATCATGACCTGCTCGCCTGGTTTGTAACCGGCAGATTCGATTGCCTGAAGGATCACTTCGACCGCTTCCTCGTTGCTCTTCAAATTGGGAGCAAAGCCGCCTTCATCACCGACTGCCGTGGAGTAGTTCTTGTCGTGCAGGACGCCCTTCAATGTGTGAAAGACCTCGGCCGTCATGCGAACAGCTTCGCGGAAGCTTTCGGCGCCGATCGGCATGACCATAAATTCCTGGAAGTCGACGGAGTTATCCGCGTGTGATCCTCCGTTGATGATGTTCGCCATGGGAACCGGCAGTACCGTTGAGTGATAGGGGCCAAGGTACTTGAAGAGCGGAATGCCAAGGAAGTCGGCGGCGGCTCGAGCAACGGCCATCGACACGCCTAGAATGGCGTTGGCTCCCAGCTTTGACTTGTTCTCTGTTCCGTCAACGTCCCTGAGTGTCTTGTCGATGTCTACCTGATCCAGAGCGTCGAGCCCTTCCATCTCAGCCGCAATGACGCTGTTCACGTTCTCTACAGCCTTCAGGACGCCCTTTCCCTTGAACCGACCCTTGTCTCCGTCACGGAGCTCGACTGCCTCGTGCTCTCCTGTTGATGCGCCGGACGGCACCGCCGCGCGACCAAAGGAACCGTCCTCGAGAAAGACATCTACCTCGACCGTAGGATTGCCGCGTGAATCGAGGATCTCGCGACCTTCCACGTACTCTATCGTGCTCATTGTGTCTCCTTAGTGTGATTTCAGACTATTGCGAGCTGTCGATGCTCTGTCAAGGTTTCTCGTATGGCGGTGGCAAAAGCCGTAGTAAGATGTCACATGCGTTACACGCAGCTGATCACCAGCAAGTCGTGTCCGCGCTCCGTCCGATCTCGAGGTCACGAGCTTTTGCAGCGCGGCGGCTTTGTCCGACAGCTATCCCAAGGGCTCTTCTCGTTTCTTCCGCTTGGCACGCGTGTCGTCGCCCGCATCACCAAGCTGATTCGGGACGAACTCGAGGGCCTCGGTGGGCAGGAGGTGCTTCTGCCGCTGGTGAACCCGGCGAGCATATGGAAGAAGAGCGGGCGAGAGATTCTGATGCGGCAGGAGTTGGTCCGATTTTCAGATGCGTCCGGGCACGAGATGGTCCTCGCACCTACGCACGAGGAGGCGATGGTTGAGCTCGTGCGGTCGGTCGTCACCTCCTACCGACAGCTTCCCGCATTCCTCTTTCAATTCCAGACGAAGTATCGGAATGAAGGCCGACCGAAGGGCGGCCTCCTCAGAACCCGCGAGTTCGTCATGAGCGACGCCTACTCCTTTCACAGATCAGCGAGCGAATTGAACAACTTCTTTCCCCGCGTCTTCGCAGCGTATGAACGTGTCTTCGCGGCGTGCAACGTTCCCGTTCTCACTGCGGACGCCTCCGTTGGATCGATGCTTGGAGACCGATCGCTTGAGTTCCTGATGCCGACTGACATCGGCGACGCTCGCATTGTCACCTGTCAGGGGTGCGGATACGCGGCCAACGAAGAGGTCGCCGTGGGATCACTTCCTGTCGCGCAGTCCCAACCGCGGTCGTTGGAGCACGTCGAGACTGGAGACGCGGCCACGATCCCTGAGCTCGAGGCAATGCTCCACTGCGGTCGTGATCGCCTGACCAAGACCATGGCCTTCTTGGGAAGCGAGTCGCTCGTCTTGGCCGTCGTTCGAGGCGATCAAGAGGTAAGCCAGGAGAAACTCGCTACCGCGGTTCACGAGAGCGCGGTGCGACTTGCCTCTCGCGATTGGCTCGTTCAGCTTGGAATCGACCCTGTTTCTATTGGCCCAATCGACTTCCCACGAGATCTTCTTGAGATGGACCTGAGCGTTCAGATTGTTGTGGACAGCTCCGTGGCGGAGACGCCGAACTTGATCGTGGCTTGCAATGAGCCACATACCCGTCTCGCAAACGTCAACTTCGGACGCGATTTTGATGCCGACATCGTAGAAGACATCGCACGGGTCGGTGCTGGATCTCGATGTCGCGTCTGCGGAGCTGAGCTCTCAAGCCGGTCGGTGGTCGAACTCGGGAACATCTTCAAATTGGGAACCTACTACTCGCACAAGTTGAAGCTCTCAATCGTCGACTCCGGAGGCAGACGCTTCTATCCCAGTATTGGAGCGTACGGCATTGGCATTGGGAGGTTGATGGCCGCCATTGCGGAAGCGAATCACGATAAACGAGGAATCGCCTGGCCACGTGCACTCGCCCCGTTCTCGCTCTTCTTGATGGGCATTGGTCGATCGACACGAGTCACCCGCGTTCTGGAGGATCTCCACGATCAGCTGGGCTCCGATGTGCTTCTCGACGACCGCAGCGAATCGATCAGTACGAAGATCAAGGACGCCGACCTCATCGGCATCCCCTATCGAATGATCGTCAGCGCGCGAACCCTCGAACGGGGAAAGGTTGAGATCCTCGAACGAAGATCGCGGGCGATTCACAGCATTGATCTTCAGAATGCGGTCGACTCAGTCAAAGGAATGGTGGAGGATACGCCGTGATCTCTTCCGTGCGGCTCACCCGCGAACTCATCGATCAGATCGTCTTTGGGATGGAGAACCAGGAACGAATCTATTGGCTGGACACCGAGACTGAGACAGTCGTCCCGGACGAGAGTCGTTTGGCCGACGCGCCGGCCGGTCGATACATTCCGGTGCCCGAGTGGCAGAGCGTAGACGGGTACAATCTGATGGAGCAATTTGTGGGGACGCTACACAACCCCATCTATCGATCTCGACTCAGATCAATCCTTGCGTCCGGCAGAGGTGTGTTTCGACAGTTCAAAGACACCATCCGTGAACGGCGAGAGATCGAGCGCCTCTGGTTTGCCTTCAAGGAGCGCCGCATGCGAGAGGCCGTCACCGAGTGGTTCAGCGATCTCCGAGAGCGAGAGGGGCTTGAGCGACTTGGTGACTGGGACGATCACACTGAGACCTCCATCCTGATCGAGAGCGACTTTGTGTTTCGGCCGGCTGAATCGGATGAGTTTGGCACTGTGATGGAGTGCGACGTGGAGGCGTTCTTCGAG
>JANQQY010000652.1 GCA_028284845.1 Spirochaetales bacterium | reverse complement strand
TGGCGGTGACCCGGCCGAGCGGATACTCGAGCACATTGTGGAGGCCGTGGTTTCGATGGGTGATCGCTACCACTTTCTGCTCTCGTTGCCTGAGTCGGTTGATTCGGCGAGCGGCGATCGAACCGAGAGACAAGCTGAGTTGTGGGAGGAGCTTGCAAAGAGGCTCAAATCCGAAGGGATCGTCGCGGCCGATGTTCCGGACGCGTGGGTCTCGTTCGCATTCTCAGGCCTCGTCTACTCGATTTGGTCAGGTGTTGCCGGCGGGTACATCGCCCGCCGTGACGCTCCAGGGCTCGTGACTCGCACCCTTCTCGCAGGCATCGGCAGCAATCGTCCGCGCTCAGGTGAGGAAACGGTTTGAAGCTTCAGAGCTTTACGCTTCGCAGCCTCCTCAGAGCCTACCCGTGGAGAATTGTCCTCACGCTTCTTCTCGTAGTGCTCGACTCCGCACTCTCCCTTCTCTTCCCCCTCTTTATGGGCTACGCGGTTGACGCACTGGTTGCGAGCGATTATTCGGGCGTCGTTGCGCTCGCCGGGCTGGGTCTCGCCTCGCTCGTGATTGGAACGGCACGCCGGATGTTGGATACCCGAGCGTACTCCGGCATCTATCGCCAGGTCGTGCCGCAACTGGTCGAGCGCGAGAAACGGAGGTCGTCGTCTATCTCTCGGATTACTGCTCGTGTCGATCTTCTCCGAGAGATGGTCGAGTTCTTTGAAGAGTCGATGCCTGAGATCGTCCGCAGCTTGATTGGTGTTGTTGGAACGGTTCTTATCCTCGCGCCGCTCAGTCTTCCGGTTACGATCGCATGCCTCATCTCAACCGTTCTCGTGTTTCTCGTCTACGGAATCGCCGGCACGAGAACCATGATGCTAAACCGAGGGTACAACGATGTGGTTGAGAGCCAGGTCGACAGCATCGCGAGTGCGGATTCCTCCGCGATCAGACATCAGGTAAACGCGCAGGCCCGTTGGAGCGTGAGGCTCTCAGATTTCGAATCCGTGAACTACGCGATCATCTGGCTCTTCATGATTGGATTGCTCGTCTACTCACTGCTCAGCGTTGCTGCATCGGCCGCGTCCGCCGGCGCGATTCTTTCCGTTCTTATCTACGTGTTCCAGTACACGGACGGCGTTGTCATCTTGCCGCTCTACTACCAGCAGCTTATGCGCCTCCGAGAGATCTCGGTGAGGCTGAACGAGTAAGAAGCACTTTTGAGTTGTTCGTCTTGAAAGATCTATGACGACTCTCGCCGCACGAGGCGTGGGTGGAGCTCTACGTTGACGAGCTCGGCCGGGACGCTGGCTTCGATTCTCTTGAGCAGCAGTTCAACCGCGCGTCGTCCTATCTCCTCTGTCGGCTGCGACACCGACGACAGCGTAGGGCGGACATTGTCGCAGACGAAGGTGTTGTCAAATCCAACCACGGAGACCTGGTCCGGAACTCTCATTCCCAGTTCGTGAGCCGCGTTGATCATACCGAGTGCGAACGGGTCGTTCATCGCGAACACACCCATCCGCCCTTGCACCGGGTTGCTTCGAAGGTAGTCCATCGCACTTTCGAATCCCCGGCTGAGCATGTTGAGCCACCAGTCTTGGTTCCCAATGCTGTGTATGTCGGACTCTCTGACGCCGGCCCGGCCAAGCGTGTCGCGGTATCCCGCATACTTTTCATCGTGAGGACCAAAAAATGCGAACGAATCGACCCCCTCACGAAGGAAGTGATTCGCCACGAGATTTCCACCCTCTATGTGCGAGACCGAGACACTATCCATGTCGTTGGACTCTTGCGTGACAATGACCGCCGGCGGTGTCTGTTTTTTGAGCTCATCGATCACGTCGGAATCTCCGCTTGCCAGTCCTATGAGGATTCCGTCGACTTGGCGCGCCCGAAGTGACTTCACGATCGCTCGTTCATTCTCCGGCTCACCTGCCGAGTTCGCCACGATCACGCTGTATCCGTTGTGTGCGGCATGATGCTCGATATGGGCCAGGATCTCCGCGAAGAAGGGATTCAAGAGATCAGGAACGACTGCCCCAATAAGGTGAGATCGATTGGCGGCCAGGGCTCGAGCGGTTGAGTTGGGCTGAAAGTCGAGCCGTCGCACCCACTCCATCACGGCGGCTTTCTTGGCAGCAGATACTCCAGCCGAACCGTTGAGGACGCGAGAAACCGTTGCCTGTGATACGCCTGCCAATTGCGCGATCTCACTCATCGTGGCCATGAATGCGCGTTCATTTTTGAGTCCGACCTCCGGCATTGTCAAGGCAAGTAGTTCGTGGCGGGATCTACGCAGCGCGAGGAGAGCGGCGCCGTCGCAACTGGCACGATTGCCGCATCGCGATTACCATCGGCGCGGAGGCATTCATGGCTCGACTCGTGGTTTCTGAGAACGGTAGATACCTGAAACGAGAGGGGGGTGACCCCTTCCTCTACGTCGGTGACACCGCCTGGGAACTCTTTCACCGGCTGAGTCGAGACGAGGCCACTCGTTATCTCGAGGACCGTGCAACCAAGGGGTTCACGGTCATCCAAGCCGTCGTCCTTTCCGAGCTCGACGGACTAACCGTGCCCAATGCGAATGGCGATCTCCCGCTGCTCGATCGAGATCCCGAGACGCCGAACGAAGCCTACTTCGCACACGTCGATTGGATTGTTGAGAAGGCGAACGAGCTCGGCCTTGTCGTTGGGATGCTTCCAACCTGGGGACGCTATTGGAAGGAGGCGGCGTTGTCGGAGAGCGATCCCGGTGCAGGGACGGAGTTTCAGATCTTCTCGCCGGAGAACGCTCGGGCGTACGCGACGTGGTTGGCTCGGAGGTATGCGGAGTCGGATCTGATCTGGATCCTGGGTGGTGATCACGATATCAATACCGACCGCGAGCGACAGATCATCAACGGCTTTGCAGAGGGACTAAGAGCCGGAGATAGCGGGGCGCACCTTATCACCTTCCACCCGCGAGGGCCGGGGCGGTCACGCGAACAGCTGGATGGGGTCGATTGGATCGATTTTCACATGGAGCAATCGTCGCATGCGGCGACGACGCACGACCCCGGGATCTTTATCGATGCCGACTACTCGATGCAGCCTCCGCGCCCGGTGCTTGATGGTGAACCGCGGTACGAACACATCCCGGTCGGATTCTACCTCAGACCAAGCAATCCATCGATTCGTTGCTCGGACTACGACAGCAGGACGGCAGCCTGGCAGTCGATTCTCGCCGGTGCCTGTGGCCATACCTATGGAAACAACAATGTCTGGCAGATGTGGGACTCAGGCCGTGATCCGATCATCAATGCGTCGGTTCCGTGGCACACCGCAATCAACCATCCCGGAGCAGCTCAGATGGGCTACCTTCGTACCCTTCTGGAGGATGTGGGGTGGTGGAATCTCCTTCCCGCCGCGCATGCTGGGCGCACCGCGACTGAAGGAATCACTGAGTCCTTCCTTGTGGATGGTCCAGCCTGGGGCCCTGCTCGTATTCGAGCGAGTCTTGCCGCCGACGGGAGGGTGGCGTTGATCTACTCTCCTAAGGGCGAGCCCTTTACGTTGAGACTTACCGCACTCTCCGGTCCGCGCGTCCGTGAGAGCTGGTTCGATCCGCGTTACGGAACACGGAACGAGTTTCACGTTGGAGCTGTCCGCGCGTTTCAGACCTATACGCCGCCCTCGTCGGGCGACGAGAGAGACTGGTTGCTCGTGCTGGAATGCGAGTAGCAGGAGGAAGGATGGAGATACGGCAGTACGAGCGCTTTGAGATCTCGTTCACGGGACCGTCCGGCGGCAATCCATTTTGTGAAGTAGAGCTTCACGCCGAGTTCAGGCTGGGTGGGCGCGTCGTCCGGGTCCGCGGATTCTACGACGGAGACGGTGACTACCGCGTCCGATTTATGCCGGACGCTCTTGGAACGTGGTCGTTCACGACAACCTCACCTACCGCGGAGTTGGACGGTAGGTCGGGATCGTTCGAATGCGTCCCTGGAGAGTCGCACGGCCCGGTTCGCGCTATCGGGACGCACTTTGAGTACGACGATGGCGAGCCCTACGTTCCTGTAGGCACGACGTGCTATGCGTGGATCCACCAGCCAGAGCCACTTCGAGATCAGACGATCGAAGCACTCAGGAAGTCGCCGTTTACCAAGATCCGTATGTGCCTCTTTCCCAAGAGGTACGCCTACAACGAGAACGAGCCCGAATCCTTTGTCTTCCCCGGATCGCTCAGTCAAGGATTCGACTACACCAGCTTCAATCCGGCATTCTTTGCCAAGCTCGATGGTGAGCTCGACCGCCTGCTCGAGCTGGGAATCGAGGCGGATCTTATTCTCTTCCATCCCTACGACCACTGGGGTTTCAAGCAGATGGATCCCGAAGTTGAGAATCGATACCTCGAGTATGTGGTTGCCAGGTACGCCGCGTACAGGAACGTCTGGTGGTCGATGGCAAACGAATGGGACTTCATGCGTGAGAAGACAGCGGCCGATTTTCATCGCTACTTCCGAATCGTTCAGGCTGAGGACCACGCAGCGCATCTGCGAAGCGTCCACAACGGCAACGATTTCTACGATCACGGATTGCCATGGGTAACGCACCTCTCCATCCAGCGATGGGAGACGCAGCAGACCTCAACGTGGCTGGGCCAGTACGGCAAACCGGTCGTGATCGACGAATGCGGATATGAGGGAAACATTCAGGAGGCGTGGGGATCGATCTCCGGTCAGGAGCTCCTTCGAAGACAGTGGACCGCCGTCACACACGGCGGATGGCCGGGCGCTCATGGCGAGACCTACTACAACGATCGCGAAGAGCTCTGGTGGGCGAAGGGCGGCATGCTCACCGGCGAGTCTCCTCCTCGGATCGCCTTTCTACGGTCGATCCTGGAATCCGCACCGGTCAATCAGCTCTCGTTCGAGAAGGCCCGTTGGGATCAGCCGCAGATTCACTCGGGCGAAGAGTACTACCTCTTCTACTTGGGATCTTCGCAGGCGAGTTGGCGGGTCTGGCAGTTTCCGCAAGGCCAAAAGTACGTCGTCGATGTGATCGATACCTGGCAGATGACTGTTGAGCGACTCCCCGGCACCTTTGCCGGAGAGGCCCGCATTCCACTTCCGGGACGGGAGTTTGTCGCAATTCGCGCAACAGCGGTAGCGGATTGAATCGGGCCGCCCGAGCTTCTCACCTCGTCGCATTTATGCTACAGTATCGGCAGATATTCTGAATGAATGGAAGCGCATTCAGAGTGCTTGGTAGGAGTGCTGCATGAGCGAGCAGTCGTCCGCAGAGCAAGGGCCGATATTGGCCCCTGCCGGCGATATGCCGGGTGACCGTCTTGAGATTACAGATCGCCATCACGAACTCGCCCAGGAGATACTCCCGGAGATCAAAGCTCTCATTGAAGCACGAGGCAACCGGAAGACGGTTGTCTCCGTGTTCGGCGGTTCCGGCGCCGGCAAATCAGAAGTCGCCACGGTTGTTGCCCGGAGTGCCAAGACGCTCGGAATCAGGACATACGTTGTTTCCGGGGACAACTATCCGCTCCGTGCGCCTGTTCAGAACGACGCCGGGCGCCGAATGATCTATCGTTCGGCGGGCCTCTCCGCCCTCAGCCGACTAAAGGAGTTCCAATCCGCCTGGGTGGATGAACTGGTTTCGCTCTGGCCGTCCGATGGTGACGTGGATCCATCGCTTGCGACAGCCCGAGCTGAGGTTCGGGCGTATCAGGATGCAGGACGCGAGGCGCTAAGCGCATACCTTGGGACGCCCTACGAGGTCGACTTTGGATTGGTGAATTCGATCGTTGGTCGATTTCGCAGTGGCGAGATCTGGATCGCACTAAAGCGAATGGGGCGGTCACAGCAAGAGACGCAGTTTGAGAGCGTCAACATGACGGGCGTCGAGCTTCTCATTCTTGAGTGGACACATGGCAACAGTCCCTACCTGGACGGTCTTGACGCGAGTTTCTTTCTGAGAAGCACCCCGGAGCAGACGCTCAAGCATCGAGAGGCTCGCGCCCGTGACGATCGGATTCGCTCCCCGTTTACCGAACTTGTCCTTGAAATCGAGCAGCAGAAACTCGAGCGATCGCTCGCGACGGCGATTTTTGTCGGGTAGGGGCGCGATGCACGGCGGCGTGATGTTCAACGCCTACCCCGATAGCTGTGGCGGCGACTTGACGGCGCTGGTCAATCTCCTTGCGTCGGACGCCCTCGCCTCTGCCTTTCACCACCTCTACCTCTTGCCATCCATCTATCACTCCGACCTTGACCGAGGATTCTCCGTCCAAAGCTACGAGATCGATCAAGAGATGGGCTCTCAGGTCGATCTGGACCGAATCTCCGCCCTCGGGATCTCCCTGAAGCTTGATCTGGTACTCAATCACCTCTCCGCGCGATCTCCGGAGTTCCTCGATGTCCTTGAACGAGGTGATCAATCTGAGTTCTTCGACATGTTCATCGACTGGAACCGATTCTGGGAGGGCCATGGGGTTGCCGGGTCGGACGGATGCATCGTGCCGGAAGCCGATTCCTTGGAACGAATGTTCATGCGAAAGCCGGGTCTTCCCGTTCTTCGCGTCGCGAGCCCGGACGGGACACCGCGCTTCTTCTGGAACACCTTCTATCAGTCGATTGGCGTAGAGCAGGTCGATCCAACAACGATCCAATCGGATCTTGGAGTCGATCCCTCTCAGGCCCTGATGCTGCATCAGGCGTTGAACGACGCATCGAACTTCGGTGGCGCCGTTGATTGGGAGCGTGTGGATGCAGGCGTTGCTCATGATGTTCAGCGTAGATACCTGATGATCGAGGGACAGGTCGATCTCGACGCTCGTTCAGACTCTGTTTGGAACTACTACGATCGAACCATCGAGCAACTGGCGACCTATGGGACCAAGACGCTCCGGTTGGACGCGTTTGCCTACCTTGCGAAGCAACCGGGAGAGCGTAACTTCATGAACGAACCCGGGACATGGGAGTGCCTCGCCAGAGTGAAGGAGATCGCAGACCGCTACCACGTCGATCTCCTACCGGAGATTCATGCACCCTATCGTGAGAGGACGCACGAGAGGCTCGCCGGCCATGGCTACCAGTTCTACGACTTCTTCTTCCCTAGTCTGGTCATCCACGCCATCGAGTCACAGAATCCTCAGACGCTGCTCTCGTGGATGCACGAGGTGATTGAGAACGGGTACCGGACGGTGACGATGCTTGGCTGCCATGATGGCATCCCCCTTCTCGATCTTGAGGGCCTCCTCACCGCACGGGAAATTCAGAACCTGATCGATCTGGTGCAGGGGCGCGGCGGACGGGTGAAGAACCTCTTTGGCCCGGACGGCCGGAAGATCTCTTACTACCAAGTCAACGCGACCTATTTCAGTGCCCTTGGCGAAGACCCGAAGCGCCTGCTCCTTGCGCGGGCGCTCCACATGTTTATGCCGGGGACTCCCCAGGTGTGGTACCTCGATCTTTTTGCCGGCACCAACGATTACGCGGCGGCCGATGCGGGCGGCCACAAGGAGATCAATCGAACGAATCTCTCGAGCGATCGCATCACAGAGATGCTCAACGAGCCGGTGGTAAGCGAGCAGATCGATCTCATCCGACTACGCACTACCCATCCTGCCTTTGCGCCTCCCGCTAAGTTGGATGTCGCGGCGGGTGGCGCGGTTCTCTCCATACGGTGGAGCAGCGATACGCACAAGGCGGCGCTAGCGGTCGATTTTTCACAGACGAGCTTCGAGATTGAGCACTCGTAGCCGGAGACGAAGATTCGTGAGGGCGATCGTTCTTGACACCGGTTTTGATACTCGACTGCGACGACTCGCGTTATCAGTCGCCCGAACGACATCCGTTGACCCTACAACGGCGGAGTATTGGTAGGGAGCAAGAGCGGCGCCGCCCTAGGTGACAAGTCGTCCGGCCCACGCGAGGATCAGTGAGAATACGAGGGCGAAACCGACCTGTCGCGCGAGGGTCTTTGCCGTCGACTTCCAGCCGGTCTCACGCACGATCGTCAGCGTGGTGACGAGACAGGGAAGGAGCACCCCGGCCAGGTAGACCGCCGTCAGGGCCTGCGCTGATGTCAATGAGAACGCTGTGCCTGTTTCAGCTGCAAAGAGGAGGATGCCATCCTTTCGAATTGAAGCGAGCACGACCGGCACAGCCGCTTGAGCGGGGAGCGCGAACGCCTGCATCACAGGACCCAGGATGCGAGACGCCGCGTCAAAGGCGCCAATGTGCGCGAGGATTGAGGCGACCACGCAGATCGCAACGAAGACCGGCATCGCCAGGGTGAGGAACTGCCGAATCGTGCCCTTCGCCTCTCGCCACAGGGCGTTGGGGGTGGGCCACTGCATAAAGGGTCGACTTGATACCATCAGCGCGTTCTCAGCACTCCTGGCTTCCGATCCTGAGGTGAGGCGCAGATAAACCAGGGTTGTAACGAGTAAGTACCCTACAAAAATCCATGTAAGGAGACCTGCGGAAGCACCTGTCGCGACCGCCGTTGCAGAAAGCACTGCGAGCGTTGATGGGAGCTGGTAGCTGCACGCAGATCCAAATGCGATCGCGGAGATGGCAGGCCCTCTTGAACACCGTGAACAGGCACGTGTGCTGATAACCGCAGGAACATTGCACCCGAATCCCATCATCACTCGAACCACGTCGCGACCGCTCAGACCGATCGGCCTGACGAGTGGGTGGAGCGCCACGTTGATTCGTTCTATCAATCCACTCGCCTTGTAGGCACCCAGAATCAATGCGAACAAGATGACTGTCGGGAGCGCCCACACCAGAAGGAACGGTCCCATGTTGAGCAGTCCGTACCCAAACTCCCCTTGCTCTGCGGTAAGTACGATCCTGAGCCAGACCGGCCAGCTTGCGTTCACCCGTGCAATCGCCGGCGCAAACCATCCTTCAACGATCGGATGCAGAACGTCCGCAGCAGCATTCGCCCCGTAGATGGTTGCGAGAAGCGGAAGGAACAGGAGCACGAGTCCCAGGACGGGGCCGGCAACTCGGTGCTCGAGCAGACCCGGTGTGGGCTCGATGCGCCATCCGGCGCGCGCAGTCAGAGACTCCGATGTGAATTCCGCTGGCTCTTCCAACGACCGGCCAATCGACTCGCGATCAGCGATAGTAAGACTTCGTGAATCGACGGGAACAAAGGTGACCCCAGCATCCGCCGAAAGGCGTTGGAGTGTATCTTCGCCGGCATGGTTCGCTTCTACCTTGTCCCAATGCGTCACGATCACCGCCCCACGCTTCCCCTGGACGAGAGGAAGCATGTCGTGCAGATCCTGGTCGAGACTCGTGGCCTGGATCACGAGCAGTACGACGTCGTGGTCAGCGAGTGCGGTAAGGGCGAGTCGTGTCGTCTCGGAATCTGATTGCCGAAGAATGCCCGGCGTATCGATATACTCCACGCCGTCCGATTGGTAGCGTTCCACGACCACAGTGGATCCCCGGAAATTTGTCTCGCCGGCCGATCTTCCTGATAACGAAGATATAAGTTGCGATTTTCCAACGCTCTCTTTCCCAACAACCACGATTGTCCGTGGTTTTGCCCCAGTCACCATGACGTCACTCATTCGAATTGCTCTAAGGGTGTCGATCAAGAGACGCTGTGGCGTCGATATCGTATCCTCGGTTCACAGCTCCTTCTCCAACCGGGCGAGCCAGCTGAGGATCTGCTGCAGATGCTCCTTGCCGTGAACCTTTACGAATTGCTTCGTTTCTTCGTGCTTGGCGTCACTGAGAATCTCGATCCGTCCACGCACTGCGTCCGCTGTTCGGATGTCTCCACCTGAGGTGATGCAGACCTTCCACTCGTCATACGTTTGCATCGATAGCTCCATGGTTCTCCTCCCTCTCAGCCGCGAGGCTCCTCAATGACGGCTCGAGCGTTTCCTTGCTGATGTCGTTCGTGATGAATACGATCCGAGTTCGTCTGTCGTCGCTCGGCCACTGATCGAGCTGGCCAAGCGGATAGAGGATATGTTGCACACCGTGAATGATCGTCGGACCCTCCTGTCCCACGAGGTTCACCATCCCTTTCACCCGCAGGATCTTCTCTCCCATCATGGTCATGAGGAGTCCCATCCAGGCCATAAACCACTTCTCCGGCAGCGGTTCATCTCGGGTAATGCAAAAAGAGTTGATCTGCTCGCCGTGCCGATGCTCCGTCTCGTGCTCATGGTGATCGTGGTTGTCGTACGACTCTTCATCCAGCCACTTCTCGACGTCTCCGTCCTTTCCAACCGTCGAGAAGGACGGAGTGGAGAAGAGGCTTTCGATGTCAACGTCCCCGTTGATCGCAGTTGTGATTGGGGCGGAGGGATTTATCGATCTGAGAAGTGCCTCCGTGCTCTTGCCTTCCGCCTCGTCGACCAGATCGGTCTTTGTCACGATGAGGCTGTCCGCGACCGCGACCTGTTTGTGCGCCTCGAACTGCCGCTCCTGAGTCGACGCGAAACACGTCGCGTCTACCGTTGCAGTGATTGAACGAAGCTCGTATTTCTGAGAGAGCTCAGGTGCTGTCGTTATCGTATGGATGATCGGCGCGGGATCAGCCAGGCCTGTTGTCTCAATGACGACACGATCGAACTGCCGTTGGCCTCCTCTCGAGAATCGCCACAGTACATCCTTAAGCGTCTTCCGGAGGTCGTCGCGAAGTGTGCAGCAGAGGCACCCGCTGCTCATCTCGACCATCGTCTCGCTGGTCCCTTTCACGAGCATGTGATCCAGCCCAACCTCACCAAACTCGTTGATGATCACAAGAGACCTACTGAAGTGCGGTGTGCTAACGAGCTTGTTGAGGAGGGTCGTCTTTCCGCTTCCAAGGAAACCGGTCAGAACGTGAATGGGAACTCGTTCGTCACTACCGCTCAACACGTGCACTCTTTCCCGCAGCACGAGAGATCATCGAGGTACATTCCCCAATCCCGGTACGTTTCGAGTTGCTCAGCGGGGAGCGAGAGCGAGGTTGCGATCGCCTTTGCGATGACGGCGAATCGCTGACGGAATTTGTAGATAAAACAGAAGACGTGGTTGTCCTGGCGAACCGAGGGACCGCAGAGGAAGATGCCGGGGACAATCGAGGTCTCATCGTCTCTTGTGAGAAGTGGATAGCCATCGTCGCGAAGCTCGAAGAGGAGCCGGACGTG
>JANQQY010000635.1 GCA_028284845.1 Spirochaetales bacterium | reverse complement strand
TGATACAGAGATAGGCGTTCACCAGCGACGTTGGAGTCGGCGTCGCCACAATGACGCCTTTCGCGGAGAGCAGGAAGAAGTCCATCACGGTGAAGCTCGTGCCCGCACCAAGGTCGAGGATGAGGAAATCGGTGTCGAGTTTCTTTAATCGATTGATGATCTTGCGCTTCTGGCCGGCCGAAACGTTCGCGAGACCCGGTATCTCTCCGTCGCCCGGGATGAACGAGAGTCCTTGGTAGTCGGTCTCCACAATCGCCTTTGAAAAGTCCGTCTCGCGATTCGTGAGGAATGTTCCTATGCCGCGGCCGGCAGATCGAATACCAAGGATCAGATGGAGGTTGGATCCACCAAAGTCGAGGTCTGCAACTGCAACACGGCTCCCTCTGTTCGCAAGGACGATTCCGAGGTTCGCTGCAAGAAGCGATTTTCCCACGCCGCCCTTGCCGCTGGCGATCGGGATGATTGTCACTGGTCGCGCTCCACTCGAGTGACATCGTGGGCGGGGGCGTCATGGTCAAAGCGCTCGTCGCCGCGCGCGGAATGGTCTGTGGCCTCTGCCTGCGAACGCATCGACCGATATGATATCAGGGCCGCAAGGATGAGCAAGTCGACGAGCAGAATCCCGTAACTGATCAAAAAGAAGAGGCGCGTGATATCGGACTCACCCGCTCCATTACGTTCTGCTGCAGAGAGATAGCTGTTGGTCACGGACGCAGCAACGTCTCCTGCAACCGCGAGTATCGCGCCTATGATCAGGATGGGTAAGTATCTATCGATGTTCGATCCGACCGTCCCTCGGGCGAATACGGCGACGATGAGCAGCGATTGACCGCCTATCCAGATGAGATTCAGGTGAAACAGCGGGTCGTTTGGCACAATGCGCAGCACGATCAGCGTCACCAACGCAAAGCGCAGGAGGTACCAGACCGCGCCTCCCGCCATGGCAAGATGCCGGCCTTTCATGCCGCGGAGTGTACGTTTGCCACTCCTACCGGTCAATAGAATCCGTTTTTTATTGGAAGTATACTTTGCGCAATGCGTACGAATTCCGAGAGTACAGATCCGTCGGTGCGCCGCCGAGAGCGAGCGATCTGGGGCTCAATCACCGTTCTTCTTATTGCCGTACTTCTGATTCTTGCCGTCACGCCAAGCGTGTTTGCCCAGCGTTACGACGACGCCGAGCGCGCCGTTGACGTGTTTGAGACGGTTCTTCGGTTCATCGAAGAGAACTATGTAGATGAAGTCGACGTTGATACGCTTCTGGAGGGCGCTCTCGAGGGCATGTTCGAGAGCCTCGACGATCGGAACTCCGCCTATCTCGATACCTCTGAGTATCGCGGACTCAACGACGATATCACCGGCGAGTTCGGCGGCGTCGGCATGTACATCTCCAAAGAGGACACCGAAGAAGAGGACGAGAGCGCCGGCTACGTTGAAGTCGTCGCACCGATCGAGGACACTCCGGCGTTTCGTGCCGGTATCCGTGCCGGCGACCTGATCATCTCAGTGCGCGATGCGACCGAAGACGAATTCACCTCAACGGATGGCCTCTCCCTGGATGAGGTCGTTGATCGCTTGCGGGGTCGCCCGGGGACGGAGGTGACCATTCAGGTACGGCGCGGGTCGCGCGCGCAGTTCCCCGTCACGCTCGAGCGATCGATCATTGAAACCCCTACCGTGAAGTACGAGATGATCCCGGGTGACATCGCGTTCCTTCGGATTAGTCAGTTCACCTCGCGCACGCCGGAGAAGGTGGAAGAGGCGGTTGAGTTCTTTGAGGCGAACGGGTTTGTGTCGATGATCATCGACCTTCGCTCCAATCCTGGCGGCGTGCTCTCCGCGGTGGTTGATGTTGCCGACTATT
>JANQQY010000458.1 GCA_028284845.1 Spirochaetales bacterium | reverse complement strand
GATCTCTTGCTCGATCTCTTCGAATGCCTGCCGGGTCCCGGTTCCGGATCGGGCGGCGTGTTCGACCTGCTCGACGATCTCGCCGAGCGATGCGGCAGTCGATGTGGAGTTTGTCGCCGCCTCTTCGGCCAGCTTTCGAATCTCATCCGCGACAACCGCAAATCCGCGGCCGGCTTCGCCTGCATGAGCAGCCTCGATAGCTGCATTCATCGCGAGCAGATTTGTCTGGTTGGCCACGTTCTGAATGATGGTGATGAACTCAGAAATCGAATCGACCTTTTGAAGAAGGGCTTGGATAGCGTCAGTGGTCTGCCCTAACTGCTCCCCACCCGAATGAGCAGTCGCAATGAGCCGCTCAGCCGAAGCGCGCTTCGATTGCGTGATTGCCGCCACGTTTCCAAGGGAGCTACTCATCTCTTCGATACTGGAGGTTGATTGTGTGACCGCTGCGAACTGATCCTCGATCCGATTCGAGAGCGCCTCAATCTCGCTCGAAATCCGCTCAACAGAGTCGTTAGACGTGATCATGAGCTCGTTGAGCCGATCGACCCGCCCCGAGATCTCCTTAGTTCCGCCAGTGATGTCACCCATGAGTTGGGACGCCGATTCAGCACTTTCGTTGAGGCTGCGCTCGACGGTCACACTCGACCGGGAGCTCTCAGCAATGCTGTTCACGATGCCGCTCAGGTTCACGGCGAACTGATTGATGCCGGATGCGATGCGACCAAGCTCATCGTGGCGGGAGACGTTCACTCGGGAACGGAGGTCGCCCTCGCCGTACTCTCGGAGAGCGTCCTCTACCCGTAGGAGCGGGGAGAGCATTCGACGAATGGTGAAGATGTAGACCAGTACTGAAAGGAGCGCGACGAGGAGAAGGGCTCCGCCAAGAACGAGGAGGAACTGCCGAAGCAGTGCATATCGCTCGGTGTTGGTAACGATATACCCGGTGTACCAGTCCCATGGCTCGTAGTAGTGCAGCACGACAAGCACCGTCCCGATCTCCGTTTCGCGGGTGGTCGCAATCTGATCTTCATCCGTAGTATCCAACTCGTCGACTTCAAGAGCCAACGCTTCCGCAAACGACCGGTCGAGCCCAATCTCATCCGACCAGAGCACGATCTCGCCTGCTCCGTTGAAGACAAATGGATGCCTGCTACCGGCGCCCCTGTATCGTCGCCCGAGCTCATCCACAAGCGTGTTCTGGAGGTTCCAGACCTCGCTTGATGCGGCGCTCATCGCGTCAATGTCGGTATATTCAAACTCGATGCCTTCAGCCCGACTGGAGAAGTCTTGCTCGTAGAGGACGTCGACCTGGCGTCGGAAGAACGTTAAAGAAAGAGTGACCGCTACAGCGGAAGTGATCAGAACAAAGAGAAGTCCCAGAAGCACCAGCCGTAGTCGCACTGAGATATTCATGATCCGATTATACGAACCGGAGTAGTGCCTCACAATTAGGTTATCTGATAGCCTTGCGCGATGCCGGATGACGGGGCTGCGATTGGGAGCCTCAATGAGACAGAATTGCATGAGCAGCTTAAGTATCGTTATGCGCCCGAGACCGGAAGTGTCGAGCAATCGATTGACGGATTCGTGGTGGATGTTGTCACGGAGTCGGGAATCGTCGAGGTTCAGACGAGCGCCTTCGCGAAGCTCCGCAGGAAGATCGAGCATTTCGCGCCGCTAGGTGAGGTAGTCGTTGTTCATCCGATCGCTGTGGAGACAGTGATCACCAAGCTGACCGCCGCGGGCGAGCTCATCAGCAGTCGACGTTCTCCCAAGCGAGGGCGATTCGAGGACGCCTTTCGCGAGATCGTCGCGATCGCAGATCTGCTTCCGCACCCGAGCGTTTCCATCCACGTTGTTCTGGTGCGAGCGATCGAGACGCGAATCGACGATGGGAAAGGTAGCTGGAGAAGAAAGGGGGTGAGTATCGCGGCACGGCAGCTCGGTGACGTTGTTCGCATCGTGACCCTGAGCTCCCGATCGGACTACCTCAGCGCACTTCCCGTCGGACTATCGGAGGAGTTCACAAACAGCGATCTGATGGCCATCGGTTCTCTCCGGTACGCTCAGGCACAACCGGTAACGCGTGCGCTCTGTAAGATGGGTCTCCTCGTCACACGCGGCAAGCGCGGCCGAGAGCGAATCTACGTCCGCTCCACTACAAGTCGCGAATAGGATCATGTACACTACGGGAGGCCCCGGTAGCTCAGGGGATAGAGCAACTGCCTCCTAAGCAGTAGGTCGCCCGTTCGAATCGGGCCCGGGGTAGATGATATACGGTGCGTCGCTCGTCTTGGCTTTGTGCCACCGTTCAAGCGATCGTGTCACACTCGAGAATCGATGCCAATATTCTCCATTTCCACATATAACTCTACACCGTGAGTCTGCAATCTGGTAGGATACGAATGTTATGGCTTCCAAACATTCGCGCAGCGGTCGCTCCCTGATCCTGACACTCGTTCTCACGACGCTTGCAAGTACGCTGCTGGCAGGGGTCATTATGACCTTGTTCACGGTAAATCAGGAACGTCAGGAGCGTGACCGACTCAAGGCAGAGAACATCGAACGTTTCGAGAGCGCCTACCAAACAGGTCTCGCGTCAATGCGAGACCGACTCAGTCTTGCACTGGAAACGATGCTTGAGAACGGAGAGATAGTCGGGGCGTTCGCTGCGCGTGATCGCGCACGACTCGAAGAGCTGACCGTCAGCCGATTCAACGGGAGCCTTCGGCCGTCGTACGGCATTGCTCAGTTCCAGTTTCATCTGCCTACCTCCGTAAGCTTCCTTCGCGTGCACCGCCCTGAGAGTTTTGGTGACGACCTCTCTCAGGTTCGCCAGACGGTCGCGATAGCAAATCGGAACGCGCGATCTGTCATTGGGGTGGAGGTTGGACGCGGCGGCCTTGGGTATCGAGTCGTCTATCCGGTCTTCACCAGCGAAGGAGCTGCGGGCACGGTTGAGTTCGGCGCATCGATCGACGAGGTGCTTCAGTCCGCACGGGCATTAACGAACACTACAACTGCGATTGGTATCTCTGCGGACATCTTTGAACAGGCGGGCCGATTCGAGGCGCTTGATACCGACGTTCTGGTAGAAGACACCATCTACTACAGCTTCTCCACACCACTGATGCGAGAACTTGTTCAACAGCTTGACGGTAGTGACGAAGCGATCATCGAGATCGACGGTACGCAGTACGATGTGCGCCTCCTGCCGCTCACTGATTTCGCCAATGCCACGATCGGCGCGATCGCCATCGCCTCAGACCTCACCGACGCCATCACCGGCCAGAGAGCGCGCGTACTGCAACAGGTTGGCGTCCTCACAGTCACGGCGATCATTCTCCTCGTCGCGATCTTGGTGACAATCATCGCGGGCGTTGTCCGTCCGGTACAAGCATTGGCGACTGAGCTCAGGGGGATCTCCGAGGGACGAGCCGACCTGACGGCTCGGCTTGCGATCCGCCGCCGAAACGAGGTTGGTGTCGTGGCCGAGTCGTACAACTCGTTTGTTGAACAACTCCGTGAGATCGTTGAATCGCTCCGGACCGCCGTCGGAAAGGGGAACGAAATCGGCGAGAAGATGAGTAGCGATGCCGACGGGGTGGTCGAACTCTCCACGAGAGTCGAAGCAACGATGGAGACGCTCAGATCTGAGTCAGAGAGCTTGAACACCGCGGTGGACGGAACTCGAAACGCAGTGGTGGAGATCGAACAGGCCGTCACCCAGGTTCGAAACCAGACCGAGCAAGAGACGGCGAGTCAGAATCAGGCAAGCGAAGAGCTCTCGAACCTGCTCGCAGTCGTGGGTCGACTGAGCGAAGGCGCGGCGGCACGGAGAACCGACGTGGCAAAACTCCGGGAAGAGGTTGGCGTCACGGAACAAGAGATGCGAGCCACGGTTCAAGCGACAGAGGAGATCAGCTCGATGGCTGAGTCGATCGGCTCTATGACAGCGCTCATCGACGATATCGCTGCGCAGACCAATCTCCTTGCTATGAACGCGGCGATTGAAGCGGCGCATGCCGGCGATCAAGGACGCGGATTCGCCGTGGTCGCCGCCGAGATTCGCAAGCTCGCAGAACAGACCGCCGCGCAATCACGGCAGATTGGGGAGACGATGGCAAGCGTGGCGAGCTCCATTGAGACGACGACTGATCGCGCCGGAAGTATGGCGACCTCGTTGAACGCCACGATCGAACGGATCGAAGGCGTCGCCGATGAGTTTGAGTCGATCTCCTCTGAACTCGAAGGGCTGGGTCGCGGTTCAAAGAGCATGAGTGATTCAATGCAGGAACTGCGCGCATCGACCGAGGCGGTCCGATCGGGGGTGGGGGTCGTGGAAGAACAGAGCGGGTCGGTCGAGGCCGTTGCAAAGCGCCTTCAGACGACCGCGGAGACCTCATCCAGATCCCTCGGCGTGCTGCAGGGCGCCTTCGGCCAGCTGAACGAATCGATCCGTTCGATTCGAAGCCTCGTAGCCGACTCCTTCAACAACACCTACATGATCGAATGCGAACTTGATCGTTTCAAATCGAATGACGGGGCGTGCGAAGACCCGGAGGATGTGACAGAGGTGCGTCGACCCCTCCCGCCCACAGACGATGACGTGCCGACCCTGGAGAGCGGATCGAGCTACTCGATCGAACTTGGGGAGGGCGAATAGGGTCCAGGCACGATCAATCGTGCGTCACGGTCGCCTCTTCAAGATCGCCGAGCTGTAGTTCCAGAGCATTGACCGAGATGCTGACCTCAATCACGAGAAACAGAAGCGAGACGAGCATCGCGACGAGCGCCGCGGCAAAGAGTATCTCCGCGAAGGCGGCAAAACCGAGCGAGAGCAAAATCATGCAGATCACAACAAAGAGGAGCGAGACGGCTCCCGCGATCTGCATGTTCCGAATGAGGAAGATCCGCTTTCGTAGATTGGTGATCTGTCGCTTGAGGACCGAGCTTCCGTCGTGACGCCATCGTTCGTGGAGGCGCCGAACAAGATCAGCGTAACTCACAAATCGATTAGTATAGCTGATGAAGAGGAGTGAGACCGCCGGAAACAAGAGAGCCGGGGTGGCAAAGGTGAACTCCATTCCTCAGGCTACCTGCGCCGACCGGAGCGGTCAATGAGCGTTTGGCTCCCAGGAGCGAGACCCGTATGTTCAAACGTAGCAGAGGAGGAACGATATGGCAGTAGAACATAGGCGCCTTGGGGCGAACGGGGTTCTCGTAAGCAATCTCTGTTTGGGCACGATGAACTTTGGGTGGGTGACCGAGGACAAGGATGCGTTTGCGATCATGGATCGCGCCCTTGAACTCGGCATCAATTTCTTTGACACCGCCGACGTATACGGAGGTTGGTCTCAGTACCGCGGAAAGACTGAGGAGATCATTGGATCGTGGCTCGCCCAAGGTGGGGGCCGACGCGACGCGGTCGTCCTCGCGACAAAGGTCTACAATCCGGCCGACAAGCCGGATGAGATCGCGGAGCCGAACCACAACGGCCGGAGCCTCTCGGCCATGAAGATCAAGCGACACGCAGAGGGCAGCCTCAAACGCCTTCAGACCGACTGGATCGATCTCTACCAAATGCATCACGTCGACCGCGAAGCACCTTGGGCGGAAATCTGGGAAGGATTCGACAACCTGCAGAAACAGGGCAAAGTTGTCTACGTTGGATCAAGCAACTTCGCCGGCTGGGACATCGCTACGGCGTGCCAGGAGGCCGACAAGCGCGGGAAACTCGGGCTCGTAAGCGAACAGTCGATCTACCATCTCGACAACAGAATGATCGAACTCGAAGTGATCCCGGCCGCGCGACACTACGGATTGGGCGTAATCCCCTGGAGTCCACTCGGCGGCGGACTGCTCGGCGGCGCCCTTGAGAAGCTGGCCTCAGGCCGACGAGCCAGCGACGATTTCGCCAAACGTGTGGAGGCGAAGCGTCCTCAGCTGGAGAAGTACGAGGCGCTCTGCAAGGAGCTCGGGTACGCCCCGGCGGAAGTTGCCTTAGGATGGTTACTTCAGAACCCCGTGGTGACGGCGCCGATCATCGGCCCCCGAACGATTGAGCAACTGGAAAGCGCGGTGAAGGCGACCGAAATCGAGTTCACCCCGGAGATCATGGAGAAGCTTGATGAAATCTTCCCAGGACCCGGGGGCGAGGCTCCCAAGGCGTACGCCTGGTAGGCAAGCCGACTCTGGTCCGTCGCACACGAGACGCCGATCTGGTGTGCGACAGCCAGTACCATCCGGGGCCACGACAAGGTGGCCCCACTTGAAGACCCACCGGCAAGGAGCTACCCGCTCAGCCCACCGCTGCGCCCGACTCACTCAGAAGAGCATCACTCCACTCGCCTTGCGAAAGGATGGGGAAGGAGGTTCCGTCTGAGGCGAAGGCGGTTATGTTGAGTGCTGCCGATCCGATTGTGAAATCGAAGTGCTGCTGACTCTGGTTGAGTCCGGCCTTGAGCAACTCGTCGGAGCTCATCCCTTCGCCCCCTTTGAGGCAGGTCGAGTAGGCGTTCCCAAATGCCAGATGGCAACCGGCGTTCTCGTCATAAAGGCCGTCGTAGAAGACGGTCTGCATCTTCGCAATGGGAGATGACTCGGCCACGAACGCGATCTCCCCAAAGTAGCGGGCCTGTTCGTCGAGATCGAGCTCCGACTGCACAACCTCTTCGTTTTGTTCGGCGCGGAAGTCGACGATCCGGCCGTCACGTACCGCAAGCGAAACGTGGCCAACATTGGTACCGGACATGATCGATGGGCGTGTTCCTTGGATGGTTCCCTCAACGCGGCGCCAGTCGGGTGCTGAGAAGGTCTCATCCGTTGGAAGGTTGGCGATAAAGAGGTTGCCCTTCGAAGAACGTCCCTCAGTGCCCACAAAAACGTGATTCGCTGGCATTCCAACCGAGAGTTCGGTGCCGGGTGCCTTGTACTCGAATCGATCGAACTGTCGTTTTGTCAGGTAGGAGGCGATCCTTCCGAGCCGCTCAGAATGCGCCTTCCAGGCCGCAACAGGGTCGGGATGATCGAGGCGGCATGCGGTCGCGACCGACTCCTTCAGGCGTTCGAGCGCCTGATCCCCTGGCAGTTCCGGGTAGACCCTCGTCGCCCATACGGCGGTGGGAGCACTGACAACGCACCAGTTGTGATGGTCTTTCATGGTTCGTTGCATCGCGGGGCGCATTCGCTCGGAGACGGCCCGGTTCACGATTCCCATTCGCTCGGAGTCTACTCCGGCAAACGCCTCTGGATCGGCACCAAGGATGGAGAGTGTCGCATCGCCAATCTCCGCGATCCTGTTCCGTGCAGCACCAAACTCGGGCGGGAGATAGGTCAGGTAGTCGTCGCCGACAAGATCGTAGTGGGCACGGATCACCGCGCTGTCTCGATAGTCGATCGATACACACTTGGCCCCCGCCTTGTAGGCGATCCGCGTCACAGCAGCCACCAACTCGCGCGCCTCCACCGGGGCTCTGATGAGAAGCTCCTGGCCGGGAGAGAGATCGAGGCCGACGCGAACGATGACCTCTGCATAGGCTTCTTCGAAAGACGAACTCATCTCCGAAGTATAGTGGTGACGGTGGGTTGCGAGTAGCGACGGCCCGCCTTGGCGGGCGCATCGCAAGGGCTCTCCCGCCTACCGCGCCGGCTCGAGACGGAAGAGTCCGCCGTTAGTGTCGTCTGTCAACAGGTAGAGGAAGCCGTCCGGGCCGGTTCGAACGTCACGGACCCGCCCAACGACTCCCTCAAGAAGCACTTCTTGATCGACCACTCGCTCGCCATCAAGAACGACACGCCGAAGGTGCTCACCGCGGAGGGCCCCAAGGAAGATGTCGCCGTTCCAGGCAGGAAAGGCGCTCCCGGAGTAGAAGGACATCCCCGAAGGTGCGATGCTTGGATCCCAATAGACAACCGGCTGCTCCATTCCCGCTCGCTCAGTACCCTCGCCGATCGGAGTGCCAATACCGTAGTTGACCCCGTAGGTGATCACCGGCCATCCGTAGTTGGCGCCGCGCTCCACGATGTTGATCTCGTCACCGCCTTGCGGACCGTGCTCGTGGAGCCAGATCTCGCCCGTCTCAGGATTGAGCGCCATCCCCTGCGCGTTGCGGGTTCCGTAGCTCCAGATTT
>JANQQY010000618.1 GCA_028284845.1 Spirochaetales bacterium | reverse complement strand
GACGTCGCCGACTCAAGCTCTGCAATGACGATCCGCTTCATTGTGAGCATCGCCGCTTGGCTCGGGCGGAGCGGTCCGGATCGGGGTCGCTCAGAAGCTCTGCAAGCCGAGACGGGAGTATCTGCCACGACACGCCGAACCGGTCCTTGAGCCATCCGCACATGCTCTCCTCCCCGCCATCCTTGATGAGGCCAAACCAGTGGCGATCCACCTCGTCTTGATCCTCGAACTCGACGACGAGCTTACTCCCTCTGAGAAGCCCGGTTTGCCTGCGACGCTCTTCAAGTCGAAGCGCTGCCCACGGATCTGGATCGAGGCAATCTCCGGCGCTCCATCGGACGGTTTGGACGCTGACAAGGGCGCGAGGAGCTTCAGTCCTGGAAATACTCCCCCTTAGAGGCGACGATATCTCGAATGTCCTCGTCGAACCACAGGAATGGAACGATCCCATTCATACTCACTCCCTCGCATCGTCCCCAAGGAGGGATCCCAGGGCGTAGACAGAGTGGCGAAAACCAGACTCCATCCCGCTCTCAACCATCGCCTGCGCGTCATCTGCACTCTGGTAGGTTGAGGTGTTTGTGATCCGCGTCATCCGATCGCCAAGACGGTCGAAGTCGGCGCGTTCGAGCGCGACGTGACCTCGCTCACTCGCCCCCAGCCACTCGAAGGTCTGGATGATCCGAGTGTCTTGCTCAACTTCGTGAAACGTCCCAAAAAAACTATCCTCGCCGTGTTCTGATACGGTTGTGATATGCCATCTTCCGCCGGTTTCAGGGATGAACGAGTGCACAGTCATTGCGCCCCCGCCGCCCCACCATCTCGCGAAGAGCTCCTGGTCAGTGTGAGCAGCGAAGACCCTCTCGAGTGGAGCGCGGATGGTCACGATGCTCACGATGTTTTGCGATCCTTGCTCGGCCACAACGTTTAACTTGGCCATTTAGTCCTCCTCGTTTAGCAGCTGCTCCAGATGGTCATATCTCGATTGGAGCTTCTTCCGGATGGTACTCGCCCATGATTCAACGTCGCCAATAGCCTTCTCATTAATCCGGTAGACTCTCGATTGCCCGCGGCGCTCGACATGCACGACAGCGGCTTCGCGCAAGACCTTTAAGTGTTGCGAAATGGCTGGTGCGCTGGCCGCGAACTCGGCGGAAATGGTGCCGGCGCTCATGGGCCCTCTGGCCGCCAGCAGCTCGGTTATGGCGAACCTCGTACGTTCCGCCAATGCGACAAACACTGATCCGGCATCGATCACGGCGTCCATGAGGGGAGGGTAGCGCTTCTGGTTATTTCAGTCAATACTTAATTAAGCAAAGACTAAATTATGACCATGAGTCGCACAAAAAAAGCGCCCCGCGGATTGGGACGCTTGATTGCCGCCGAACAGAATCGAACTGTTGACACATGGATTTTCAGTCCATTGCTCTACCAACTGAGCTACAGCGGCGGGGTCCCCACACAATACTGACTCGGGTTTTGATCGTCAATGAGGTATGATCCGGCCATGAAACGCCGGAAGGATGCCATTAGCGCCTATCAGAAGGCTGCGCAGCCGCCGTCTGAATCAAAGGAGATCGAGGCCGATTCGGCAAGAAAACGAGGCAGGAGTCCGGAGGAGCGACCATCGGACCCCGACTCTCTCTCTTCGTCGCCAACCGATCAGCCGAGCTCGACCGACCACCCTGACGGCGGATTTTTCAAGACCGACGCGTTGGTAGCCCCCGGATCAGGACCCAAGCGATCAGCGGCCCTCCTCCTCACCCTTGGCCCAGCCCAGGCCGCGGAGGTTCTGCGGCACCTGGATGAGGCCGAGGTCGAGCGACTGATGCAGGAAGTGGTCGCACTCGGCCGCCTCTCAAGCGACGAAGTCGCACATCTCATCAAGACGGGCACGAGCGACGGGCGCGTGGATCCGCCGCCGCTCGCCGGCGGACCGGATGTGGCCCGCGAGATGCTCGTCGCAACGTTTGGGGAGGCCGAGGGCGAGCGAATCTTCTTTCGATCAATCCCCGATGCGCCGGCTCATCACTTTGCCTTTGTGAATGATCTTGAGCCGCCGCAATTGGAAAGCGTCTTGCGCGATGAATCTCCTGCGGCGGTGGCGCTTGTGCTCGCACACATCGATCGGAACCTGGCCGCATCCGTTCTGAACTCGCTCGGCGACGAATCGCAGGCCAAAATCGTCCAGCGTATCGCCCGAATGGGAGAGCTCACACGAGACGTTGTGGTGCGTGTGGAAGAGGCGTTGAGGGAGAAGGTTCGACGTCAGGCGGAGGCCGTGACCGAACTCGTCCAGGGCACCGATACGCTCGCTGCGATTCTCCGGCACATGAACCCCCACGATGGTGAGTCGATTCTGAGTGACCTTCGGCGGGAGGATGTCGACCTTGAGAGTGTTGTCAGGTCTCGGCTCTACACGGTCGACCTTCTTGAGCGACTCTCCAACCGTGATCTTGCCGACGTGTTGCGCGATCTCGACGACCAGGTGATTACGCTCTTCCTCAAAGGGAAGAGCGAGGACCTCCGGGCGACGGTTCTTCGTGCTCTCTCCGACAGACGGGCTGAAATCGTGAGCGACGAGTTTGCTCACCTTGGACCGCAACCACGCGACAAGGTCGACGAGGCGACCCAGCTGGTCCTCGAGCGCGTGCGAACGCTGGAGGCCGAGGGGGCGATACTTGTACCCAGAGAGGGCGAACGCTATATTTAGGCTGCTCAACGGAGGTCTTGGTGTATTCGACGCGGACGGCGTACCTGCTCTGGCTCATCTCAGGATTCGGCGTCCTTGGTCTGCACCGCTTCTACCTTGGTAAGCCTGTGAGTGGACTCCTTTACTTTTTTACCGGAGGCCTTGCAGGAGTCGGCGCGCTTTACGACGCGGTTACACTTCCGCAGCAGGTTCGCGAAGCTCGGCTCAAGGCTAGAATGCGTCGGGCACTCGACGATCGGCTTGATCAGCTTGACGACTCCGAATTCACCCGTCGGCAGCGCGTTCCCCAGCTTGCTCAAGAGAGTGAGTCGCCGGAGCACGTCATTCTCCGCGTGGCAAAGGCGAACCACGGCATCGCAAGTGCCGCGCAGGTTGCGCTCGAAGGGAAGATCTCAACCGACGAGGCTCGTGAACAGCTCGACAAGCTTGTTGACAAGGGAATTGGCGAGGTTCGAGTTCGGAAGAGCGGATCACTCGCCTACGTGTTTCCTGACTTCCTGGACGACGACGGCGCGGCCGATCTCGAGCAATTCTAGTCATCACCCCTGAAGAGGTACCCTATGACGGCGCACGAACTACGTACCAAGTACATCGAGTTCTTTGTCTCCAAAAACCATGCCGAAATCTCCGGTGCATCGCTCATTCCCCAAAACGATCCAACGGTGCTCTTCACGACTGCGGGCATGCATCCGCTCGTGCCCTACATCCTTGGAGAGAAGCATCCTGCCGGAAACCGCCTCGTGGATGTGCAGAGGTGCATTCGAACGGGTGATATCGACGAAGTGGGCGATTTTTCTCACCTCACCTTCTTCGAAATGCTGGGAAACTGGTCGCTCGGCGAGTACTTCAAGGACGAGTCGATTCGGATGAGCTGGGAGTTCCTCACGAGCCCGGATTGGCTGGCAATCCCCAAGGAGAAGCTCGCGGTGACCTGCTTCGCCGGCGACGACGATGTCCCGCGAGATGACGAGTCGGCAGAGATCTGGCGGTCGCTCGGTGTGCCGGAGGACCGGATCTTCTTCCTTGGGCGCGAGGACAACTGGTGGGGACCCGCAGGCGAGACCGGTCCATGCGGCCCCGACACGGAAATCTTTGTCGACACCGGGATTGCGGGTACGAGTGAGAGCCGGCCCGGTATCTCGGATGGAAAGTGGATGGAGGTCTGGAACAACGTCTTTATGCAGTACAACAAGCAGTCCGACGGGAGCTTCACCGCCCTCGATCGGAGGTGTGTTGATACTGGGATGGGTGTCGAACGAACCAGCACCATTCTCCAGGGCAAACAGAGCGTCTATGAGACGGAACTCTTCGTGCCTGTGATCGCCCGAATTGAAGAGGTCACCGGCGCGTCGTACGGCTCGGATGCGACGACCGATGCCAGCATTCGAATCCTCGCTGACCATGTCCGAACCGCCGCCCACGTTCTTGGCGATGAGGCAGGTGTGGCTCCATCGAATGTCGGCGCAGGCTATATCCTCCGGCGCCTCATTCGGCGTGCGGTCCGTCACGGACGCAAATTGGGTGTTACAGAGCCGTTCCTCGCCCGAATCGCAGAAGTGATCGTGGAGATGGAGAGCGGAAACTACTCGACGCTCAACGAGAAGAGCGAGGAGATCTTTTCCGAGTTGACCGGAGAGGAGAACCGATTCCTCGAGACCCTCAGGAAGGGTGAACATGAGTTTGAGAAGTTGCTTCCGAACCTGGAGAAGAACCCCGCGCGCATCATTCCCGGACGAGTTGCCTTCCGCCTCTATGACACCTACGGCTTTCCCATCGAGATCACGGAAGAACTTGCCGCTGAACACGATATGACCGTTGATCGGAAGGGATTTGAAGAGGCATTCAAGAAGCATCAGGAGAAAAGCAAGACCGACAGCGGCACCTTCAAGGGCGGCCTCGCCGACCACACGGAGATGACGACGCGGCTCCACACCGCAACCCATCTCCTCCATCAGGCGCTTCGCGATGTCCTTGGTGATCACGTTGGTCAGAAGGGAAGCAACATCACTTCTGAGCGCCTTCGATTCGATTTCACACATCCAGAGAAGATGAGCGCCGACCAAATCAAGAAGGTTGAGGAGATTGTCAACAAGCAGATCGAGCGTGACCTGCCGGTGAGCTTCACGCAAATGACGCTGGACGACGCTCGCAGCGGCGGAGCGATCGCCCTCTTTGGAGACAAGTACGATGAGATCGTGAAGGTCTATTCGATTGGAGACTTCTCCAAGGAAGTATGTGGCGGACCTCACGTCGAGCAGACCTCGGAGCTTGGGCGTTTTCGTGTGGTGAAGGAACAGAGCTCCTCGCAAGGCGTGCGTCGGATCAAGGCCGTCCTGGAGTAGGCAGAACTGAGGAGCTGGGAGGGTCGCTACCGCTGCGACCGGTAGCGACCGATCATCTCGTCAATATACGCGGTCGGATTTCCGCGCCGCTGGAATTGCTCCAGCACTTCGATCGCCTCAGAGGTGTTGCCATCCTGAGCATAGGTCGATGCAAGTTCGGTATAGATCCGGTGATTCTCCGGCTCTCGGCGCTTTAGAACTTCCATCAGGTCAATGGCGGCGGCCGTCTCCCCACGTGTTCGAGTCAGTAGAGCCAGGCCAAGCCGAGCATAGATGTCGTCTCCCTGCTGGAGGGCGCGTTCGTAGTGGTCCTGAGCTCGGTCGAGTTCTCCAACGCTCCTGTAGGCGTCGCCGGCCCGTGTGAGAATCACACGATTGTCCGGATCGTTTCGCAAGATCCGATTCCAGTAGACAAGACTCTCTTCCGCTTCGTTCATTCCACGATGGCAGTCGGCGAGCCCAAAGAGCGCGTAGAAGTTTTCGGGCTCTTTTTCGATCGCTTCCCGAAAGTATCCAATGCCTCCCGAGAAGTCCTTTATCTTTCGAAAGCAGTTCCCAATCGAGGTGAGGACTCGGATATCAACCCGCTCTCCACTGATATCGTACATGTGCTTCCAGTGACGGAGGGCGTCCTCGTACTCTCGGAAGTCATAGTGGAGATGGCCGAGTCCGATTCGCGCGTAGGGGTTGTCGGGCTCTATTCCGAGCACCTTCTCGTAGAGCTGTTGAGAGCGTTCCTTGTCTCGGACTTTTCTGTAAGCGTCCGCGACGCGAGTGAGGACCGTGACGTTCTCCCGGTCGTGGGCGAGATAGCGCTCCCATATCTCGAGTGCGTCCCTGTACCGGCGAAGCGAGCGATAGGCATCCGCGAGACCGAACAGAGCGAACGCGTTGTTGGTATCAGACCCAAGGCACTTCTGATAGAAGGTCACCGCATCCGACTGCCTGCCCTGTTTGCGTGCCACATCCCCAAGACCAACAAGTGCGTAGCTATTCGTCTCGTCGATCTCGAGGACCTTGTTGAACAACTCGACGGCATCGCGATACCGACCAGCCTTGAAGTGCTTGTACCCTTCCTGGGAGAGCGTCGCGACGTCAGCGCCGTGTTCCATCATCGCACCTCTGTCTCGTCATCGTGGAGCCATTCGCGAATCACACCAGCCATCTGCTCAACCATATAGTCGACCTTTCGCTGTTCAGGTGCGAGCCAGTACATGCGGAATGCCTCGAGAGGCATGTTCTTCTCCTCGTAGTACTTGCCAATACGAACCAGACCGTCTGTGTAGTGGGCCGTCAAAAAGACACGCTTTGCCTGCTCAACCTGGCCTGCATTAAAGAGCTCGTTGCCCTTTCGCACCAGCGCCGATCGTTGTTGGCTTGAGATCGACGGGCCGTTCGCGCGCGAGGTCTTGATGAACCCAGCGGACGCCAGATCCGGCCGAAATGCGGAGGCGCGGTCGCGCGGCATCTAGATCGATCCTTTGGTGGACATTGCAGATTGATCGCCATCCCCCCGGAGGGCATAGGCGCTGCCGATGACCTTTCCTATCGCCTTGAAGAGTGCCTCGATCATATGGTGAGCATTCTCGCCGTACCTGCACTTGAGATGCAAGGCTACCTGAGCAGCTGAGGTCAGCCCGCCAAAGAACTCTCTGAACAGCCACATCGCGAAATCGCCCGAGTACGCCTGCGGAAAGTCGGCGCGATAGACCAGTGTCGGACGACCGCAGATGTCGATCGTCGCCTCGCTGAGCGCCTCGTCCATCGGAATCACTGCGTGGGCAAACCGCACCACGGCGCCTCCGGACCGAAACGCCTCCTCGAGGGCGGTCCCGATGACTATGCCGGAATCCTCCACTACGTGATGCGGATCAACCTCAAGATCTCCGTGAGCCGTGAGTTCAAGACCAAAGCCGCCATGAAAGGCCATCGCGTGAAGCATGTGATCAAGGAAGGGCAATCCCGTCGCGATGCGTGGCTCGAACGACTCGTCCAAGTCCAAGATCGCGGAGATCTGCGTCTCCTTGGTGTTTCGCTCAATCGTGCTGCGCCGCGCCATTTTGTCCATCTCTAAGTTTATCGACCAGCGAATCGATGCTTCTGTAATGGAACTTGTAGTACGCCGGATTTGCAATGAGTACCACGTTAATCTGTGCGAGCTCCTCAAAGACTGAGAGCCCGTGAGCCCTTAACGTGTTCCCCGTCTCGACGAGGTCGACGATGTAGGGCGCGAGTCCAAGGACCGGGGCGAGTTCCACCGATCCGCCAAGCTTGATGACTTCAGCGGCGATCCCGCGTTGTTGAAAGTAGTCGCGTGCGAATCGCGTGAACTTTGTGGCAACGCGGAGGCGTCCCGTGTAGGAGACAGGGTCGAATCCATCCCGCGCGGCGAGGCACATTCGAGTGCTTCCGAACGGCATCTCGTTCAGGGTAAAGAACTCATACCCACTCTCGTAGATGACGTCCGTTCCGCAGATTCCCAAGCCGGTAATCCCATGGTGCACGTATGTTGGAAGGTCTCCGTTCTTTACCAGCATCACTCGGAGCCGGCCCGAGGCATCCGTGGCTACGAGTTTTCGTTTCTCGAACTCGATTGTGAATCCAAGATCGGCCAAGAACTCCTGGCTCCGCTCCTGGAGACGCCCCTTTGGGAGGGCGAGCGTGAGGGGTTCGCTCATAGCGATACCACCTTTCCGCTTGCTCGCATTTCGCGCGCATGGCGTAGACGATCTCGAAAGCTACCCTCTGAGAGGGTCACCACATCGGGTGTTTGAAGCTCATTCCCAATTGAGCGGCGCGACTGAAGCCGACGGAGCATGACACTGAACCCAACGGACGGCGCGTCAAACCCAAAATGGGAGAGCAGTCTGTCGTACCTTCCGCCCGATGCGATTGGCGCCGCCGCGTCCGGCGCATAGGCGCGAAAGACGAGGCCCGAGTGATAGACCTGGCTGCCGACTTCAGAGAGGTCGATGCGGACACGATCTCCGTAGCCAAGCGCCGCAAACTCGTCAGCGAGTGACGAGAGATAGGTAAGCGTCTCGACTTCGTCGGTGCTGAACTCCGTCTCCTTCATAAGGGAGTCGAGCTCCTCTCGTGTCCCTATGAACTGGTAGAGAGCGACAAGCGAGTCGACTCTCTTGCTCGGCACCCGCTTCGCCTTGAGGGTCGTCCGAACCCGCGCCCAGTCGCGTGAGGCGACGGCCGGAGCCAACTCGCCCTCTGGGTTGAGCTCGCGAAGCAGGGCACGGTGCCCGATGTGGACGACGATATCTGACGCACCCCATCTGTCGAGTGCATCGAGGAGCAGGAGAACGATCTCCGCGTCCGCTGCCAGACCCGTCGGACCAATGAGCTCTGCGCCAACCTGGAAGAACTCGTTCTGCGAGATATGGTAGCGATCCTCGTGACGGAGGATGGTGTCGCCGTAGTGAACCCTGACCGGGAGATCGGCTTCGCGGAGGAGCAGACCCATCTGGCGCGCCAGGAAGAGGGTCACGTCGGATCGCAGGAGGAGCAGATCACCGGCTCGATCGACCAGTCGGAAGGTCGTCGAATCGCTGCCTCGGTCCATCAGGTCGCGGTAGAGATCGTGGAAGTCGTAGACCGGGGTCTGCACCGGCAGGTACGCCCAGAGTTCGCAGCAGTCCTCGAATAGACGCAGGAGCTGCCTGTGGACATAGGCCTCGTCGAGATAGAAGGCTTCAGTTCCCTGGGGAAGATGGAGGTTGTTCTTCTGCACGCGTGCCCCTTGCCGAGCCAATATACCAAATGCCACGCTGGCGAGCCTATTCGCCGCCGTAGAATCGGACCACGCTGCGTCCGTAGCGTCGCTCATCAACGAGCCGGAGCGAACCGGTCGAGTTGGGCAGATCGTCGCCCTCCGGGTAGTGAATTACCACGCGGCCCTCCGGCTCGATCATGGTCCGCTTCGCGACTCGCTCAATGAGATCAGCCTTGTATCGATAGTCGAACGGTGGGTCGAGGTAGACAACGTCAAAGCGCTCTCGACATCGGGAGATGAACACCTCGACCGGTGTTATGAGAAGGCGCGGAGTGGGGCAACTCGTGCCCGCAAGCAGCTCGAGGTTCGATTGGATTGCCTTTTTTTTTCCCCTGTCGCGTTCGACAAGCGTTGCTCGGGTTGCACCGCGGGAGATGGCCTCGATCGCCATGATCCCCGAACCGGCAAAGAGATCCAGAAACGAAGTCCCCTCAAAGGGCCCCAGGATGCTGAAGAGCGACTCCCGCATCCGATCCATGGCCGGTCGAATCACCCCCGGCGGCACGCTGATCCTTCGTCCGGCAAGCATCCCTCCAGTCACCCTCACTCTGACTCCTCCGCCTTTGCGAACGGCGTCAACCGCCCGTTGAGACGTGCAGAATCGACGGCACGCCGAACAGCCTCATGCTCGGGAAGGGTCAGTGCCGGATCGGACTCGAGCACCTCAAAGGCGTCCGTTCGTGCCAGGTTCATCGTTTCCATGTCTTGTGCAAGATCCGCAATACGAAGCCGCAGGTAGCCCGACTGCTGGGTGCCGGCGATGTCCCCTGGGCCGCGGATGCGAAGGTCTTCTTCAGCTATGATGAATCCATCATTCGTCTCATGCAGGACTCGCATCCGTTCCTTCGCGATCTCCGTGAGCCCCTCGTCGTAGACGAGGAAGCAGTAGCTCTGGTGCTCCCCCCGGCCAACACGACCCCGCAGCTGGTGAAGGGCGGCGAGACCAAATCGCTCCGCGTGCTCTATCACCATGCAGGTGGCGTTGGGAACATCGACCCCTACCTCAACAACGCTGGTTGCGACCAACACCTGAAGTGTCCCGTCGCGGAACTTCTGCATTCGTTCGCGCTTCTCGTCATCGTCCACGCGCGAGTGAACAAGCCCCACGGCGAACTCCGGGTAGACTCTCTCGCAAAGCTCCTGCCACATGGTCTCGGCGTCTCGGAGATCGAGCGCTCCGGTCGCATCGATCCGGGGGTAGACGAAGTAGGCTTGACGTCCTGCCTCGAGCTCCCTCCGCACAAACTCGTAGACCTTGGACTCGTTGCCGTGGCGGGCGAGATGAGTCTCGATCGGTCGGCGTCCACCGGGCAGCTCCCGGATTGCGCTGATCTGGAGGTCGCCAAAGACGGTGAGCGCAAGGGTGCGGGGAATGGGCGTCGCCGTCATTGTGAGAACGTCAGGATGCGCGCCCTTCGCGCTCAACGCGACTCTCTGACTCACTCCAAACCGATGCTGCTCATCGATAATCACATACTGAAGCCGGGCGAAGCGCACCTCTGCGGTGAACACCGCATGAGTGCCTATCACAAGATCAACATCGCCTGCCGCGATGCGGTCCAAGAGCGGACGACGCTGAGCGGATGAGAGAGAGCCTGAAAGAAAGGCGACACTGACATCGGATCCAAAGAGTTGTGCCGCGTTGTCGGCGTGCTGACGCGCCAGTAGCTCTGTTGGTGCCATAAACGCGGCCTGGAACCCTGCCTCGACGAGCGGTACGGCGCTCAGGAAGGCGACCGCTGTCTTGCCGGAGCCTACGTCTCCCTGGAGAAGGCGCGCCATTGGGGCGCTCGATTGAAGATCGCCGAGACACTCGGACAGCACGGTCCGTTGGTCTCCGGTGAGTGAGAAGGGTAGGCGCCTGGTGACCTCGTCAAGCAATCGGCTCGGCAGCGGGCGAGCAGGCCGATGCCGTACCTGACGCTCGTACGCCCGGAGCCCGATCATGATCTGGAGGAAGAAGAGCTCGAGGTAGATGAGCGTGGCTCTGCCGGCGGCAGCGTCCACTATCTCCTTGGGCCGGTGGACGCGCTCGAGCGCCTGGCTTGTCGGCACGAGCTGGCGCTGAGCGGCGAGCCTGGTCGGAATCTCAGCTGTGACATTCTTCCCATAACGATCGAGTGCCGCCGCGACCGCTCGCCTGATATCTCCCTGATTGAGCGTCCCCCCCAGCGGATAGACCGCGAGTACCTGCCCGAACTTCACGGGATCGCGATCGGCATCCTCGCACTCGAATGCGGTAGCCTGAAGCTCGCCGTAGCGCATGGTGAACGTCCCAAAGAGTCGTATACGCTTTCCAACCGGAAGTGATTTCGCCAGGAAGTTTCTGCCGAAACACGCGAGCGAACCAATGCCGGTATCGTCCTTGACGTGAACCCGAAGCGTTTTGCCTCCGCGTCCACCAAAGAAGCTGTGGGCGACCACCTCCGCAACGGTATTAACCGGCCTGTCCGGTTGCGCCTGGATGAGTGGTGTCAGACTCTTTCGGTCTTCGTAACCCCGAGGGAGGTGCAGGAGCACATCTCCAATCGTGACGATCCCGAGCTTCGCAAGTTCACGGCTTCGCCCCGGTCCTATGCCGGGGAGCTCAGCGACAGGCTGCGTGAGTTCACCAACCTGCATCTATCGCCTCACCTCAGAAGGGAAGACTCTGAAGGAGGGATACAAGCAGGCCGACGAGGAAGCGACCGAAGAGGATGGCGACAAGATCGACTCCCGCGAACAAGAGCAGCCCGTTCTGGTAGCTGACCGATCGACCCTTGAGGAGCGCGTTGGAGAGTCGGTAGACCATCGGTTCAAGAATCTGGTCGAGAACCAGCCAGAAGCGTCCGCCGGTGTTCACGCCAAAGAGTTCGCCCAACAATCGAATACCGGCAAGGATCAGGAACAGCGTCAGGAAGAAGAAGAGCGCACTCGCGATGGCGCTGATGATAATTGCGAGCAGAGTTCCGAATGTGAGTGATCCGGTCAGCGCGATGTTCGCGACGATGCTTCGCGCAATCCACAGCGTGATGAGGGAGGCTATGATGCTGAGATCGACGCCCCCAATGTTGAGGAAACTCAGCCGGCGGAACCAGTTGATGTAGGGATCTGTGATTCGACCAAGAAATGCACCAATCTGACCGAACTCATTGCCCGGAAACCACGTGAGCAGAATCCGCAGGAAGATTGCAAATGAGTAGACGGTCAGCGCCAGGCCGATGAACTGCATCAAGATTCGGATTATCTCCATTCGTCCCCCAGATGGCGCCAGACCTCTCGCACGAAGGGGTGTGAGCTGATCTCCTGCAGTGTTTCCGTTCGGGAGGAGACAAGGATCTGGCTCGACGCCCTGATGACGTGTTCGTTCCCATCATCAGAACCGTTCACGTGCAAGTATACTGAACAGGCGCCGGGATGGTCGTGGAGGAAGGCTCGGAGATCGTAGAGCTCTTCTTCGGTGGTGTGAGCGGGATCGAGCCGAAGATGGATTTCTCCCGTGTCTCGTTCAGGAAGATCTGAGGGCTGTACCACCGAATCTACGACAAACTGGATGCGATCCCGACTGGTGTCGACCTTCCCTTCGATTCCCACGACCGACTCCTCGACCAGAAGCTCGCGAGAAGACTCGTAGGCTTCGGCGAAGAGTACCAGTTCGATCGAGCCGAAGAAGTCCTCGATCTCGGCGAAGGCCATCATGGTTCCCTTCTTGGTCACGAGAGATCGGAAGCCCTTGATCAGTCCGACGATCCGGTGCACACGATCTCCGCTCGTCCGAGCCGCACGGCGCAGGTCGAGCGTGGTGCGTGTTTGCCACTCATGCCGGAAGGAGTCCATCGGGTGACCGGAGAAGTAGTAGCCAAGGCCGTCTCGCTCATAGCCGAGCCGCTCCTGATCGCTCCACGGCTCCGCCGGATCGAGCGTCAGGTCGACCTCTCCAGTGTCCGCGAAGAGCGAGACCTGACCGGACGCGCGCGCCTCTCTGACACCTCCGGCGTAGTCAAGAATTCGGCTCAGATTGGCCATCAAGACCGATCGTTCTTCACCGAGGGAGTCAAAGACACCTACCTGAATACACGCTTCGATCACCTTTCGATTCACCATGTGCGTGTCGATTCGCTCAGCGAAATCGAGGAAGCTCTCGAATCGGCCTCCTCGGTCGCGTTCCTCAATGATCGATTGGACGGCCCCCGCCCCGACATTCTTGATGCCGACCAAGCCAAAGACAATCTTCTCGTCTGCGACGGAGAAGTACTCGTCGCTGAGATTGACATCCGGCGCGACGATCTCAATTCCCATTCGCGTGGTCTCAGCCATATAGTCCGCGAAGGTGTCCGGATTATTGATCTCGTTGGTGAGGTTTGCCGCCATAAACTCGACGGCATAGTTCGCCTTCAGATAGGCCGTCTTGTAGGCGAGCACGGAATACGCTGCGGCGTGAGACTTGTTGAATCCGTAGCCGGCAAAGGGTTCGAGGAGGGTGAAGATGCGCTCGGCGTCGGCCTCCTTGATGCCTCGCTCGGCGGCTCCCTCCATGTAGCTCACTTTCATGCGAGCCATCTCGTCGACCTTCTTCTTCCCCATCGCTCGTCGGAGAATGTCCGCCTGGCCAAGGCTGAAGCCGGCGACGATCTGGACGATCTCCATCACCTGTTCTTGGTAGACGATGACCCCGTACGTTTCCTCCAGGGCCTTCTCGAGCTGCGGGATGGGATAGCTGATCGCCTGCCGGCCGTTCTTCGAGTCTACGAACTGATCGATGTTCTCCATCGGCCCCGGGCGGTAGAGCGCATTGAGGGCGATGAGGTCCTCGATGCGACCCGGACGGGCGCGCTTGAGGATGGCCGCCATGCCCGAGCTCTCGAACTGAAAGACCGATTTGCTTTCTCCCTTGCCGAGCATTGCGAATGTCGCGGCGTCGTCATCGGGGATCTCGTCAAGATCGAGGTCGATCCCGCGTTTCCGGAGCAAGGCCAGCGTGTTTTCGATGAGGGTCAGCGTCTTCAGGCCAAGGAAGTCCATCTTCACGAGGCCGCAGTCCTCCAGAAGATCCATCGTGAACTGCGTTGAGATCTGAGCCGTTCGCGGATCGCGGTAGAGCGGGACATAGGTCGTGAGCTGTTCGCGTCCGATCACGATGCCGGCGGCGTGGGTGGATGCATGACGATGGAGCCCTTCGAGCTTGATGCTCGTCTCGAGGAGCTCCTTGTGGATCCCGCCCCTGTTGATCATCTCCTGCAGCTCCGACACTTGGTCGATCGCCTTGGGCAATGTGATTTTGAGGTCACGCGGCACAAGCTTGGCGATCATGTCGGCCTCCGTGTAGGGCAGGTCGAGCGCTCGAGCGACGTCGCGGATGACGGCGCGTGCCTTGAGGGTTCCAAAGGTGATGATCTGTCCGACTCTCTCGGCACCGTACTTCCGCGTTACGTAGTCGATGACCTCCCCGCGCCGTTCGTAGCAGAAGTCGATATCGAAGTCGGGCATGCTGACCCGATCAGGATTGAGGAAGCGTTCGAAAAGCAGTCCGTACTTGATGGGGTCGATGTCGGTGATCAGGAGAGAGTAGGCGACGATAGAGCCGGCACCTGATCCACGGCCCGGTCCGACCGGAATGTCGTTTTCGCGGGCGTAGCGGATGAAGTCCCACACAATCAGGAAATAGCCGGTGAAGCCCATCGAAATGATGGTGTCGAGCTCGTAATCGAGTCGTTCGCGTAACTCGGGAGTTACCTCTTTGTATCTCTGGTCAAGACCCTCTGCGGCCAGATGCCGCAGGTAGGTATTGTCGTCGTCGAATCTCTCCGGGATCTCGTATGCGGGGAACATCGGTCCAGGGAGTTCCATCTCGAACTGGCATCGTTCCGCGAGTACGAGCGTATTCGCGAGTGCTCCCTCGAACGACCCAAGACGGTCACCGATCTCGTCTTCGCCCTTGAGATAGAATTCGTCGGTACTGAATCGGAACCGGCTGGCATCGCTCTTCTTTTTGCCGGCACCGATGCAGAGAAGCGTATCGTGAGCGTTTGCGTCTTCGCGTTTCACATAGTACGACTCGTTTGCAGCCACGAGTGGAAGCGCCAGTCTCTGTGAAAGCTCAACCAGCGACCGAGTCAGCGTGCTTTGTTCCGGAAGCCCCTGGTCGTTGAGCTCAAGGTAGAATCCGTCCGGCCCAAAGAGATCCTGGTAGTATACGGCGCGCGCTTCCGCCTCAGCCTGCTGGTTCATCAGCAGCAGTTTTGGTATGTCACCGGAGATTGCGCCGCTCAGGCAAACGATGTCTTCGTGGTAGTGCTCCAGGAGCTCATCGTCGATTCGCGGTCGATAGTAGAACCCTTCCGTGTAGCCCGCGCTCGAGAGGGCGATGAGGTTGCGGTATCCGAGGTCGCTCGTTGCGAGGAGGACCAGGCGACTCGCCCGAAGCCCGCTGTCTGCCTGTGTCTTGCTGTGACGCGAAGTCGCCGCGAGGTAGAAATCGCACCCAATGACGGGCTGCACGCCGCCCTTCTTGCACGCCTTGTAGAATTCCAGAGCCCCAAAGAGGTTGCCGTCATCGGTAATGCCAAGAGCCGGCATACCGATTTCTGCGGCTCGAGCTACGAGGTCGTTGATTCTGCTGCTTGCACGGAGAAGACTGTAGTCAGTGTGGTTGTGCAGGCTGGCGTAGGCGGGTTGATCCCCTCCCAAGGGCATGCGGAAACTATACTCTACCTGAGACCGAGCAGGAACCACTTGACCAGTCGACGCATGCGGACACGCTGAATTGCAGAGAGGTCACCGTCCGGTTCTCCAAAGAGCTCGAGTGCCTGCCGGACCTCGCGATTGGAGAGCGGAACCCGACGGCCCACGAGCTCGGCCTCCATACTCTTGTCGCGAATCAGCTGTGGCGTGCCCGCCGAACCAACGATGCGAATCTCCTCGAGAATCTGGTTGCTCGATCGAACAAGCCCGCAGAAGGTGAGGGGATCCGAGTCGGGTGCGAGCTCACTCCCGAATCGCCGGAAGACCTGCTTGGTCCATGACGATAGCGGAACGCGAACTCGCGTGAATACCTCGTCGACTCCAAGATCGACCGTTCCATCCGTGCGGTGGACGCGTCCCGCCGCGATCCATCGACTCCTTCCTTGTCGTCTCGCCTCTACGCGTGTGTCCAAAAGCGCGAGGACCGGTACAAGGGTCATGAGCCTCCCGGATATGGCCAGGTTGCCCCCAACCGTTGCGAGTCCCGCGACAGCCGGCGGTCCGACATGCCCGAGCGCGTCGCGGAGGGCGCCCGGCACATTGCCCGAACCGAGCTGGAGAAGCTCGCGAACAGAGACGGCCGCACCGAACTCGAGATAGCGTTCCGTTCGGGTGATGCGATGGAGTTCGTCGACATCCTGCAAGGTGATCAGATGAGGCGGAAGCGAGACAAATCGAGCCGACCTTTGGGCGAGGAGAAAGGTCCCTCCCGCGTAGACCGGTGCCTCCGGGTGCCGCTTTCGAATCTGGAGCAACTCACCGAGCGAGCCGGGAAAGTGAATCGTAGGATCGGCCATTACGTGCGACTCCGGACACCTTGAGCTGCGGCATACTTGATTCCGCGCACCAATCGCTCGTGCGTTGTGCACCGACACCAGACCCCGGAGAGCGTCTGGCGGATCGCCTCGTCTGTTGTCTCCTCTGACGAACGCAAGAGCGCGTAGGTCGACAGGTAGGTACCTGCCTCGCAAAAACGACATGGCTTCGCGCGGGCACGCTCGAATGCACGTTCGATCGCTCCGAACTCGGGCAGCTTGCGAAGTCCCTCGATCGTGAGTATGTCGGCCCCGTAGGCGCGAAAGGCGGGAATCATGCATCCAGGAGCGAGCTTGCCGTTGAAAAGCAACGTACAGGAGCCGCACTGTCCCTGAAGGCATCCGGGGCGAGCTCCCGTGAGTCCCAGCCGAATTCGTATGACATCTACCATGAGGTCGGATGGATCGAGTTCGAGATCGAGGGCTTCCCCGTTCAACGTGAAGACGATTCTCATTCGATCTCCAGATAGTCGTGAATGAGTACGGGATTCGTCGGAATCTGATCCATCGATCGCCCGGTCGCCTGGCTCACCGCGGCCGCCAGTGCCGCCGGAACGACCGACTGCGGTATGTGGGCGATCCCGAGCGATCCCCTTCCTTCGGACTCGAGCACGTCAACCGCGATTCGCGGAAAACTGGTGTCTGAAACGCTTCGGTAGGAGAGGTAGGTGCGGGGATCGACGACGCCGGCCTCGTAGGTCACGTTCTCGTGCATCGCCCACTCGAGCGATTGGTAGATGCCCATCTCTATCGCGCGGCGCGCCTCCCCGGCGTCGATCACACTCCCTCCGTCCACCGCAATCCAGACACTGCTCACGCTCGACTCGAAGGTGACCTGATCCACATCGACTTCGACAACCGCTGCCCCAACGGCCGAAGCCTGGAGCGGCGCCCCCTCGAGCGTCGCGTGGTCGAAGCGATCTCCGCGAGGGACTCGGTATGCCTTCCGAACCTCGATCGGGAGCGGGGATCGAAATCGCCTCTTCTGAATCGTCGCGCATCCCTGTTCAATGAGCTGCGTAACGATTACGAGATCTCGGGAGAGTGTATGCGGACCCGAGTCCGGAGCAGCGGATGTCTCGCCGAATGCGATTTTCACTGCCGACCGTTCGAGTCCAAGTGTCTGCGAAACGCGCTCTACCCAGAGGTTCTCGATGTACGGGTCCGGGACAAACGACGTCCGAACGATTGCCCCGTCCTGCTCGAGGCGGACGATGACTGCCGAACCGAGAGCAGACTCTCCTGGGACGGTGAACCCGCTTCCTCGCGTGCCCAGACTCAATCCGATGCCCCGAGCGGGGCGTCGCACGTCCTCCGGCTCTCGTCGACTCTGTTGGAGCGAGTAGGAACCGTACTTGCGTCTGAAGTCGCTTCGTTTGGTCACGTGTTCGAGCACCCTGCGAAGTCGTTCCGATTGGGCCGTGACCCGTGGACGCCGCCGGCCGGGGTGCACAATATGGCGATCCCTCCAGTCAACCGGATTCGTCTCCGTAAGCGCCGAGATCCGATCGACATGTGTCTCGATCGCGAACAAGACCGAGTCCTCGCCAAATCCGGCGAGGACATTCATGGGTGGCAGATTGGTCCGAATCGCATTTACGCTCACCGACACATGCGGGCACTCGTACTGGGCGACAACGAGTTCTGCAATCCGGCGCGCGATCTCGTCATCAAAGAGGGGGTAGGCGCCTGCGTTGTAACGGGCGTCGACACGAAGCGCGGCGAGCGCTCCGTCTTCGTCTCCGCTCGAAGCGATCCGAACTAAGAATGGTGCTCGCTTGCTCGTGTAGCAGAAGTCCTCCGTATTCGAGTAGACGATCTTGACCGGACGCCCCGTTGATGAGGCGAGGAGCGCGGCGTGGGTTGCGACGAGCGATGGGTACCAGAGCTTCCCGTCGAGCGTGATGCCTGAATCGGTGGGCCGCACAACCACCGACTCCTCCGATACCCGCAGTGCCGACGCGACCGTCCGGCGGACGTGAAACGGCCACTGCGTGGCGGTCCGCACCACGATTCGGCCTTCCTCTTTCCAGACCACGGCTCCAAGCGGTTCATTGTAGAGGTGCTCTCGAATCCCGGTCCGGTAGACGCCCTCCACCTGATCCCCGTCCGCGAGTGCCGTCTCAGGATCGCCCCGGACAGCGGTGACGGAGGACGCCGATTCTCCGCCCTCTTCGAATGCAAACGAGGGCATGAGCTCGTGGTACTCGATCTCCAGCGAACGAGATGCGTCCACGAGTTCACGTTGGTTCGCACCCGCCAGGAGAACGACCGGCTCACCGGCATATCGTGCTTCACGGTCGGCAAGAATGGGGAGGTGCCGCTCCCCGATGTGGAGGAGATTCTCCCCGGGAATCTCACGAGAAGTTATGATGGTTATTCGCTCGTCTATTGATGTCCGAACGATTCGCGCCACCGTCGCCGACGGCAGCGGTGAACGGACGGTCGTGCCGTAGAGCATGTTCGTGCGATAGATGTCACTCAGAAAGTCTCTGCCGCCTCGCTGCGGCTTGGCGCGTCTCATCGGCTCTTGTAGTGAGCGTCTCCAATGAGTCGGATTCCTTCGATGATTCGATTGATCTGCTCTTCTTCAAGGCCCGGATAGATCGGTAGACTCATCACACGCTCGTACGAACGCGATGATACCGGAAAATCGCCGGGCTTCAAGCTGTAGCGCTCGCGGTAGTAGCGCATGAGGTGAAGCGGACGGTAGTGCACACTCGTGGAGATGCCTCGCTCGGCGAGAGCAGCCATAAACTCGTCACGCGTGATCGAGAGGCGATCGAGCCGCAACCGGAGGACATAGAGATGCCACGAGCTGCCCTCCGAGCCTGTCGGGCACTCGAGGTAGTCGGCGTCCGCGAAGCGCTCCGTATAGGTTGCCGCGATCGATCGTCGTGCTCGCGCGAACCCCTCGGCCCGTCGAAGCTGCACTCGTCCAATGGCGGCAAGGAGATCGGGCATGTTGTACTTATAGC